>QHVW01000650.1 GCA_003223675.1 Acidobacteriota bacterium | reverse complement strand
GGCCTCTCGGGGGCGGACATGGGCGCCTGCGCCATCCTGCCGCGCATCATCGGCCAGGGCCGCGCCTCCGAGCTCCTCTACACCGGCCGCTTCATGGAAGCCGAGGAGGCGGAGCGCTGGGGCTTCTTCAACCGGCTGGTGCCGCCGGAGCGGCTGATGGACGAGGCGATGGGTCTCGCGCCCTCGATCGCCACCGGCCCCACCTTCGCCCACGCCATGACCAAGCGCCAGCTCCATCACGAATGGGGCATGGGGGTGGACGAGGCGATCGAGGCCGAGGCGCAGGCGCAGGCGATCTGCATGCAGACCGAGGACTTCGCCCGCGCCTACCGCGCCTTCGCCGCCAGGGAGAAGCCCACGTTCGAGGACAATTGACGAGGGCAATCGATTGGCGACTATCTGATGGCAGATACCTCCTTCCTCTCCTGGCCTTTCTTCGCGGACTCCCACCGGGATCTGGCCCGCGATCTCGCCTCCTGGTGCGCGCGGGAGATCGAGCCCCTGGAGGGACGAGAGGATGAGGACCTCGACGGCACCTGCCGCGAGATCGTCCGCCGGCTGGGCGCGGGCGGGTGGCTGCGATACGCGGTGGCCGCCGATTCCGGGAGACTGGACGTGCGCTCGCTCTGCCTGATCCGCGAGACTCTGGGCCGCTTCTCGGGGATCGCCGACTTCGCCTTCGCTCTTCAGGGGCTGGGAAGCGGCCCGATCTCGCTCTTCGGCTCGGAGGCGCAGCGCCGGACGTGGCTGCCGCGCGTGGCCGCGGGCGAGGCCATCCCCGCCTTCGCGCTCTCCGAGGCCGAGGCGGGCTCGGACGTCGCCGCCATGACCACCACGGCCCGGCGGGACGGCGATTCCTGGGTGATCGACGGCGAGAAGACCTGGATCTCGAACGCCGGCCTGGCGGATTTCTATATCGTCTTCTGCCGTCTCCCCGAAATGGGAGAGAAAGGTTTCGGAGCCTTCCTGGTGGAGGCGGGCAATCCCGGGTTGCGGGTCTCCGGGCGGATCGACGTGCTGGCGCCGCACCCCCTGGGAACGATCGCGTTCCAGGACTGCCGGGTGCCGGCGGACGCGCTGATCGGTGAGCCGGGCAAGGGGCTCAAGGTGGCGCTCGCCACGCTCGACGTCTTCCGCTCCACGGTCGGCGCCGCGGCCTTGGGCTTCGCCCGCCGGGCCCTGGACGAGGCGTTGTCCTGGGCCCGCCGGCGCCGCGCCTTCGGAAAGAATCTGTCGGAATTCCAGCTCACGCAGGCCCGCCTCGCCGACATGGCGCTGGAGGTGGACGCCTCGGCGCTGCTCGTCTACCGCGCGGCGTGGACCAAGGACTCCGGAGCGGAAAGGAATGTCCGCGTGACGCGCGAGGCCGCGATGGCCAAGCTGTTCGCCACCGAGGCGGCGCAGCGGGTGATCGATCAGGCCGTGCAGCTCCTCGGCGGCCGGGGGGTGGTGGCGGGCGCGCCGGTCGAGCGGCTCTACCGGGAGGTGCGGGCCCTGCGCATCTACGAGGGAACCAGCGAAATCCAGCGGCTCGTCATCGCCGGCCAGCTCCTGGCCGGCACGAGCCAGGAGGGATGATGATCGATGACTGAGATCCTGCCGTCCGGACCCACCGCGCACGTGGACACCTTCTGTCGCGACTCGCTGCCGCCCCCCGGGCACATGCCGCACATGGATTACGGCGTCCTGCCGGAGCTGGCGGCCTACCCCTCCCACATCAACGCCGCCACCGAGCTGCTCGACAAGCGGGTGGCGGCCGGCGACGGCGACCGGCCGGTCCTGCATTTCCACGGCGGCCGTTGGACCTACCGCCAGCTCCTGGAGACCGCGAACCGCATCGCGCACGTCCTGGTGGAGGACCTCGGCGTGGTGCCGGGCAATCGTGTGCTCTTGCGCGGACCGAACAATCCCATGCTCGCCGCCTGCTGGCTGGCCGTGCTCAAGGCGGGGGGCGTGGTGGTCTGCACCATGCCGCTCCTGCGCATCCGGGAGCTGACCTACATCGCCGACAAGGCCAAAATCCGCCTCGCGCTCACCGACGCCCGGGTGGCCGCCGAGTGCGAGTCCGCCATGTCCACGACCGCGGAAGGTTTTCCACGCGAAGGCGCGCGCGTGATCCATTTCCATTCCGCCGAATACGGCTCGCTCGAATCGCTGATGAGCGGCAAGCCCACCACGTTCGAGAATTGCGATACGGCGGCGGACGATCCCGCGCTGATCGGCTTCACCTCGGGCACCACCGGCCAGGGCAAGGGGACGATCCACTTCCATCGCGATCTGATGGCGGTCTGCGACACCTTCGCCGCCCACGTGCTCAAGGCCGATCGGGACGACATCTTCTGCGGCTCCCCGCCGCTCGCCTTCACCTATGGGCTGGGCGGCCTGCTGCTCTTCCCGCTGCACATCGGCGCCTCGACGCTGCTGCTGGAGCAGGCTTCGCCGCCGCAGCTCTT
>QHVW01000383.1 GCA_003223675.1 Acidobacteriota bacterium | reverse complement strand
GATCGGCATCGACTCCTTCCAGGCCGACCGCTCGCCCGACGGCCACTACCGCACCACGCCGCTCAAGGGACTCTGGTCGCACAGCAAGGGGGGCTACTACCACGACGGCCGCTTCGCCACCCTGCGCGACGTCGTGGACCACTACGACGGGCACTTCGGGCTGCACCTGAGCGAGGCCCAGAAGGGGGATCTGGTGGAGTTTTTGAAGTCGTTGTAGCGAGGTCCGTTTTTCCTCGGGATTTTATACCCTCTGGGGCGGTCTGCCCTCCGAAGCCTCACCGTCGGTCCCTCTCCACTTCGTGGAGAGGGGGAACCTGTCTTCAGCACCCTGCCGAGCTCAACAATACCTTCCTACGCGGGCCCTCCCTCTCCACGAAGTGGAGAGGGACCGAGGGTGAGGCTTCGAAGGGCAGGACGCTCCAGAGGGCATGAGATCCCGGGCAGCAGAGGCCCCGCCTTCCACCCCAGTCCCCTTCTGTGCCACACTTAGACAGTCGTCTATACGTCGGTGTCCTGGAGGAGGCCGGCCGTGCGTAGAGCCCTTCGCCGTTCCATGTTGGTCGTATTCGCGTCCGCCGCCGCCCCCCTCGCGGCGGCGACGTTGACCGTCTACGACAACGCGCTCCAGAACGGCTGGCAGGACTGGGGGTGGGCGACGCGCAACCTGGCGCAGACGGCGGTCTACCAGAGCGCGCCGAAGGCGATCTCCTGGGAGCCGGACGCCTGGGCGGGGCTCTACTTCCACAACAGCCCCGACGCGGTCGCCAACTACACGGCGGTGCGCTTCTGGATTAACGGCGCCGGCGGCAACCAGGCCGTGCGGCTGGTGATCTACAGCAACAACGCCGAGGTCGGGAGCAAGGACCTGACGCCGCTCCCCTCCACCTGGACCCAGATGACGGTGACCTGGGCCGACCTGGGCGTCACGGCCGCCAGCTTCGACGGCATCGTCTTCCAGGCCAATTCCGGCGGCAACCAGGCGACCGCCTACGTCGACGACATCGAGCTGGTCCAGGCGGCCGTCCAGCCTCCCGGCCCGGTCACCGTCGCCGTCGATCCCGCGCTCGACCGGCGGACGATCAACCCGCTGATCTACGGCGTCAATTGGGCGGATTCGACGCAGCTCGCCACCGGCCTCTATACCGCCAACCGGCGGGGCGGCAACGCCACCACCCGCTACAACTGGATCGTCGACACCTCGAACCGGGCGTTCGATTACTACTTTTTGAATATCAGCGAGGGGTCCGGGAACGGCACGTCGGTGGACGGCTTCGTCACGCCCACCCTCGGCGCCGGCGCCGCCGCGGTGCTGACGATGCCGATCGATCAGGTGGCGAAGTCGTCGAGCCGCACCCCGGGCTTCTCGACCACCAAGTACGGCCCGCAGACCGGCACCGAGTGCGACGTCAACCCCGGCGTGCCGGGCTGCTCGGTGAACGGCAACGGCATCTGCGATCCTTTCTCCAACACCTTCACCTGCGGCGCGGCGCGCTGCTGCAACCCCTCCAGCCCGGCCGTTCCCGGCTCTCCCGGCCTGCGCTACATCACCGGCAACAGCCCGTCGGACACCTCGGTGCCGGTCGACCTCAGCGCCCACGTGGGCGACCTGGTGAGCCATCTGATGACCCGCTTCGGCACCGCCGCGTCCACCGGCGTGCGCTATTACAACCTCGACAACGAGCCGATGCTCTGGAACAGCACGCACCGCGACGTCCACCCCGCGGCGCCGGGCTACGACGAGGTGTGGACGAAGGGGCTGGCGGCGGCCACCGAGATCAAGCGCCGCGATCCGGGCGCCGAGGTCCTGGGGCCCGACACCTGGGGGTGGTGCGACTTCTGGACCTCGGCCCAGGACGCCGCGGCCGGCGACTGCATCAACGGCGCCGACCGCACCGCCCACGGCGGCCTGGCCTGGCCCGCGTGGTACATGCAGCAGGCCTGCACGCACCCGCTCCCCGCGGGCCATCCGGCGGCCGGCAAGCTGCCCATGGACTGGCTCGACATCCATTTCTATCCGCAGGGGAACGGCGTCGCCGGCCTCGACGGCGATCCGTCGGTGGAGGACGACGCGGCCACCGTGGCGGCGCGCCTGCGCTCGCTCAAGGAGCTCTACGATCCCACCTGGGTCTCGGAATCCTGGATCGCCGGCGTCAATCCCAACGTGGTGCAGCTCATTCCGCGCATGCGCGCCTGGCGGGACACCTACTGCCCGCAGATGAAGCTCGCCCTCAGCGAGTACAAGTGGGGGAAGGACGACACCGTCTCCGGCGCGCTGGCGCAGGCCGAGGCGCTCGCCCTCTTCGGCCGCGAGGGGCTGGACATGGCGCTCCGCTGGGTGGCGCCGGACGCCGGCAGCCTGGCGGAGGACGCCTATCGCCTCTATCGCGATTATGACGGCCTGGGCGGCAAGGTGACCGGAGACAGCGTGCGGGCGGTGTCGAGCGACGTCAACGGAGTGGCGAGCTACGCCGTGCGCACGGTGAATGGAAAGCTTTTCGTGATCCTGCTCAACAAGGATACCGTCTCGCGCGACGTCACGGTGACGGTGAACGGCGGCGTCACCGGAGCGGTCGATCTCTGGCGTCTCGACGGCTCCGGCCTCGCCGCCGCCGGATCAATCGCGGGGAGCGCGGGGACCCCCACGGGCTTCGCCGCCACGCTCCCCGCGCGCACCGCCACCCTGGCCCGGGTGCAGCTCTCGACGGCCGCGATGAATCTGATTTTCAGCGACGGTTTCGAGAGCGGCGATCTGTCGCGCTGGGCTCAGTGATCGTTTCCAGCGCCGCCGCCAGCTCCCGCACGCCGCGCCGGATCTCGCCTGCGTCCACGGCGGCGAACCCGAGCTGCAACCCCGCGCGCTCCAGGCGGCCGCGGCTGTGCTCGCTCAAGGGGACCACCTCCACGTCCCGTTGGGCCGCGGCCCGCGCGGCCGCCTCTTCGCCGATCCCGTCGCGCAGCCAGCCCACGGTGTGGAGCCCGGCCTCCACGGTCGAGATCTCCAGCAGCGGCGGGCCCACTCCAGCAGGGCCAGGCGTGGTCCGCTTGGGCATACAAGTGGTCCAGGAAGAATACCCTAAATGGACCTGGGAGACGGGCCGGCTCTCGTATATCCTGCTCCGCATGGAAACCCTGGAGCGCGACATTCTGCTGGACCAGATCCGCGAGCTCGAAGAAGCCGCCCGCCCGCTGGAGCCCGGGGCCGACCACCGCGAGCTCCTGCGCGACGCGGTGATCGGCTCTTCCGAAAGGTTCCTTCGCGGGATCGACACCCTCAAGGCTTTCGAGGAGACCGCCGGCCGGGGGATCGGGCTGCTCGACCTGCCCATCTCCGAGCGGGGCGTGCAGATCGAGGCCGCGGTGGATCTGCTGGAGCGGGAGGTGATCCGGCCCGGGGCGAACCCGGCTTCGGCCGGGCATCTCGCCTACATCCCGGGCGGCGCCATCTATCATTCGGCCCTGGGGGACTACCTGGCCGCGGTCACCAACAAATATCCGGCCATCTTCTTCAACGGCCCGGGGCCCGTGCGGATGGAAAACCTTTTGATCCGCTGGGTGGCCGGCCTGGTGGGCTATCCGGCCACGGCCGGCGGCAACATCGCCTCCGGAGGGAGCATCGCCACCCTCACGGCGATCACCACGGCGCGCGACGCCCATGGGCTGAAAGGGGCCGATTACGCCTCGGCCGTCGTCTACCTGACCTCACAGGCCCATCACTGCGTCGAGAAGGCGCTCCACATCGCGGGCCTGGGAGAGGTCCAGGTTCGCAGGATCCCGATCGACGAGCGCTTCCGGATGATCCCCGAAGCCCTGGAGGCCGCCATCGCCGCCGACCGCGCCCAGGGCCTCAAACCCTGGCTGATCGCCGCCACCGCGGGCACCACCGACACCGGCGCCGTGGACCCGCTCGACGCCATCGCCACCATCGCGGAGCGCGAGCGCTGCTGGCTCCACGTCGACGCGGCCTACGGCGGCTTCTTCCTGCTGACCGAGCACGGCCGGAGCCTGCTCAAGGGGATCGAGCGCTCCGATTCCGCCGTCCTCGATCCGCACAAGAGCCTGTTCCTCCCCTGGGGCTCCGGGATCGTCCTGGTGCGGGACGCCACCCGGCTGGCCGCCACCCACGGCGCCTCCGGCCATTATCTTCAGGACACCCTTCAGGACACTCTGCGGGACACCCTGCGCGAGCCCGGCGAGATCTCGCCCGCCGACGTGAGCCCCGAGCTGACCAAACCGTTCCGGGCGCTCCGCATGTGGCTGCCTCTCGTGCTGCTGGGAACGAAACCTTTTCAGGCGGCCCTCGACGAGAAGCTCCTGCTGGCCCGCTACTTCCACCGCGAGGTCCAGGGGCTCGGCTTCGAGGTGGGGCCGCCCCCGGACCTTTCGATCGCCACCTTCCGCTGGGCCCCGCCCGGCGTGAGCCGCGAACGGGCCAACCGGCTCAATCAGGAGATCGTCGACGCCCTGCGGCGGGACGGCCGGATCTTCCTGTCCTCCACCCTGCTCGACGGCCGCTTCACCCTGCGCATGGCCGCCCTGGCCTTCCGCACCCACCGCCGGACGATCGACCTCGCCCTGCGGCTCCTGCGCGAGCAGGTGGCCAACCTCGCGGGTTGACCTGCTATACTGACCCTGTTTCAGGTGTCGTGCAATGCTTCCAACCATTCAGGAGGTGCGAGATGAGCAGAGCCAGGATTGTGGTGCTTCTGGGTTCCGTGCTGATGCTGGTGCTCGCCGCCGTGCCCACCCATGCGCAGGGTGGGACGCTGGCGGCCCGTCTGCGGCCGTTCGATGAGGTGCCCGCGCTGTCCTCGGGCGGCGGCGGGCGGTTCAGCGCCACCATCAGCGCGGACGGCTCGGAGATCACCTATCAGTTGAGCTACCTCAATCTGACTGGGGTCATCACCCAGTCCCACCTCCACTTCGCGCAGAAGGGAGTGAACGGCGGCATCATGATCTTCCTCTGCTCGAACCTGGGCAACGGGCCCGCCGGCACCCAGGCCTGCCCCACGGGCAACGGCACGATCTCGGGCACGATCCACGCCAGCGACGTGATCGGCGGCGCCTTCTCCCAGGGCGTGACCCCGGGTGACCTGAACGCCGTCCTGCGGGGGATCCGCGTCGGCGTGGTCTACGTCAACGTCCACACCAGCGTCTTCCCCGGCGGCGAGATCCGCGGTCAGCTCCAGTTCACCCCCACGCCGTAGAAACCTTTTCTTTTGCCCCGGCCGGCCGCGAGGGCCGGCTGGGCTCACTCGACGTCCTCGATGACGTCGCTGTCCAGAGAGGCGAGCCGGACCTTCAGGACGCGCCGGCTCGCCCTGGCTTCCCGCAACCGCTCCAGGATCCGCTCGAAGCCCGGGTGCTCCCTGGACAGCTTGTAGAAACGGGCGGATTCCAGGAACGCCACCTGCACGGGCTCCGCCTCGCGGATGGTCGCGACGCTCATCTCGCGGTAGACCGGTCCCTCGCTCACGATGGCTTCCCGGGGCCCGCTAGCACGTCGTGAGATTTTTATACGCGATCAGCGTGGCGTCCGTCGCCGTGTACGACGGGTCCGTCGTGAACGCCGTGCCCGCGTAATTGGCCGGTGTGTACGCCGATCCGGGTTGGATCGAGTACATCGACACCTTCGCGTGCGCGCCGCACGCCGCGTTCTCCTGGGCCGTCAGCCAACTGCTCAACATCACCGGCTTGTCGAACATGCTGGGATCGACGACCAGGGCGATGACGAAGCTGAAGGTGCTGATCTTGATCTGCACGCGGATCAGCGGCGCCACGTGATACCACCAGTTGACGCAGCAGCCGCCCCACTTGTCGGCCCGCACCGACAGCTCGTCGTTGTTCTGGTTGGCGAAGCTGAACACCTTCTCACAACAGTAGCCGTACCTTTGTTCGATGATCCACCGCATCTTATGCGCGCGGGCATAGCAGTCGTCCCGGACGTACTGGAAGGGGATACAAGGCGTCACGGTCGTCGGTATGCCCAGATTGCACGACTGCTGGGCGCAGAAGTCGAAGATCTCCTTCGCCTTCGTGTAGCTCGGCACGATCTTGGTGCACAGCTTGAAGATCGGCGACTTCAACGTGAGATCGACGACGTTGAACCGGGTCGGATCGATCTCCGCCACGTTGACGCTCACCGTCTTGCCCGGTTTATCGAGCAGCGTGCGGCTCCGCTCGAATTCGCCGGCCTCCTTTTCGGCGGCCGGGGTGATCCCCTGGACGATCCCTCGCCGGGGATCGAGGACCGCCTTCACCGGCGTCTTCCTCTCCAGCGCCTCGCGCAACCGGCCGGAGATTCCGGCGCGGGCGTCGGTCTCCGGCAGCGAGAAGATCTGTTCCCGCTCATGGAACAGGATCCTGCCCGTCTCCTCGCGGATGTTGGCAACGGTAAGGACTGCGGACTCTCGGGTGGGTGGCATCGTGAGCCTCCTTTCGGGTTGGTTCCGCCCTCCAGCGGCGGATTTCAGGAGACCTGAAGCAATCGAGATACTTCCACAGTATAGGCCCTGTTTCGTGAGCCTGTCAATTCCGCGGGAGGGGGCGGGCCCGGCGCGAAGGGCCGTGCGGCTCGTGATACAGTCACCCCGGCGCTGAGGGGCGCCTCCAGTCCGCGGAAAGGGCAGAAGCCCACCCTGCCTTGCCAGACCGAGACGAGCTCACTTTCCGCCCGATTTTGCGGACGCCGGGCGCAACCTGAAAGGGAGCTCCCATGCCGACCAAGCGCCTGCCGTCCAGCCCGAACCTCGACCATCTCAAGCATCAGGCCCGGGACCTGCTGAAGGCTCATGCCGCCGGAGATCCCGAGGCGAGCCAGCGCCTACGGGAATTCCACCCCCGCTTCGGACGGTCCACCGACGCCGACATCCGGAGCGCGCAGCTCACCCT
The DNA here is from genome assembly GCA_003223675.1 of Acidobacteriota bacterium. Lineage (GTDB taxonomy): Bacteria > Acidobacteriota > Thermoanaerobaculia > Multivoradales > UBA5704 > DATARR01. The sequence goes on along the minus strand of QHVW01000383.1, from coordinate 566 downwards.
GAGCGACGCGCAGCTCGCCATCGCCCGCGAATACGGCTTTCCGAGCTGGGCGCGGCTCAAGGCCCACGTCGAGCGACCGGAGCGGACCGGTCTCGATCTACCGCACCACGACCGGATCGAGGACCCCGCCTTCCGCCGGGCGGTGGACCTCCTCGACACGGGCGACGCGGACGGGCTCCGCGCCCACCTGCGGGAGCATCCCGGCCTGGCGCGCCAACGGGTCCGTTTCGAGGGTGGAAATTATTTCGGAAACCCGGCGCTGCTCGAATTCGCCGCCGAAAACCCGATCCGCCACGGCCGTCTGCCGGCCAATATCATCGAGGTGGCCAGGGCCGTCCTCGAAGCCGGCGCGAAAACCGATCGATCCATCCTCGATTCGACGCTCGCGCTGGTCTCCTCAGGCCGGGTGGCGAGGGAATGCGGAGCGCAGATCCCGTTGATCGACCTGCTGTGCGATCACGGGGCCGATCCGAATCCTGGCATGCTGCCGGCGCTCGCGCACGCGGAATTTGCGGCGGCGGACGCGCTGCTCCGGCGCGGCGCGACCCTGGATCTCACGGTCGCCG
>QHVW01000649.1 GCA_003223675.1 Acidobacteriota bacterium | reverse complement strand
GCCCAGCGCCCCTCCCCGGCGCAGGGTGCCGAGGAGGTGGCGGACCGCCCCCTCGCTGCCGCGCTCGATCGTGGGAGTGCCGAAGCGCGCCCGCAGACCGGCGAGCATCTCCTGCTGCTCCGGCTCGTCGAGCGAACGGGCCACCACCGTCATCTCCACGCCGCGGCAGTTGACGGCGGCGCCCAGCAGCTCCCAGTTGCCGCAGTGGCCGGTGAA
>QHVW01000648.1 GCA_003223675.1 Acidobacteriota bacterium | reverse complement strand
ACCGTTCCAATTCCGTCGCCACCATCGCCGTGGCGCTCCAGAGGGCGGCGCGCACGCCGGGGCTCAAGCCGATGCCGAGGTGGCTCGCGCCGGGGACGATGCCGATCAGCAGGACGTCCTGCGGCGAGCGGCCGAGGAGGCTGGCGGCGACGAGGGCTCCGCGCAGGCTGGGGTCGTGGGGGGAGAGGCGGTCCGGGGCCCCGTTGCCGCTCAGGATCTCCTCGCGGCGGAGGACGTGGAGATCGCCGGGGCCGCCGGGCGCCTTGATCGTATCGATCACGATCAGGGCGTCCAGCCCTTCCACGATGTGGGCGAGCTCGGGGCCGGGGGTGCCGAGATCGAGCAGCTCGATCTCGGGCGGCAGCTCGTACTCGGCTTCGAGGCGGCGGAGCACGTGCGGCCCCGCCGCGTCGTCGCCCATCAGGACGCTGCCGAGGCCGAGGACCGCCGTGCGGCTCATCTAGAGGGCCTTCACCCGCGCGACCTCATGGCCCTGCGGATCGTGGGTGTGCACGGCGCAGGCGAGGCACGGATCGAAGGAGTGGATGGTCCGCACCACCTCCAGCGGATGCTCGGCGTCGGCCACCGGGTTGCCCAGCAGCGAGGACTCGTACGGGCCGGGCTGCCCTTTGGCGTCCCGCGGTCCGGCGTTCCAGGTGGAGGGGACGACCGCCTGATAGTTGGCGATCCTGCCGTCCTTGATCACCACCCAGTGCGAGAGCGTGCCGCGCGGCGCCTCGTGGAAGCCGAAGCCGCGCTGCTCGCCCTTGGGGAACTCGGGCTTGTTGAACGTCGTGTAGTCCCCCTTGCCGATGTTCGCCGCCAGCAGGTCCCAGTGCTTGAGCGCCAGCCCGGCGAGCAGCTTGGCGCGCAGGGCGCGGGCGAGATGGCGGCCGAGCGTCGAGTGCAGCACCGCGGGGGTGAGCTTGACGTGGGCGATCGCCGAGGCCTGCGCGAGCGCCGAGTCGACCTCGTTCTTGATCGCCTGGTCGCCGCTGGCGTAGCCGACCAGCATCTGGGCCAGCGGCCCGACCTGCATCGGATGACCGTCGAAGCGCGGCGCCTTCACCCAGGAATACTTGCCGTCGTCCTGGAAGTCGGTGTACTTCGGCACCGTCTCCTCCTCATACGGATGGCGGGTCCAGTCGCCGTCGTACCAGGCGCGGGCGATGCATTCCGAAACGTTTTCCTGGAAGTAGGGGTCGCCGAAGTGGGTGATCGGCTTCACCGTCGCCAGGTCCCCGTTCATGATCGTGCCGCCCGGCAGATCGAACTTCGTGCCCGCGGCGTCGAGCGGCAGGTCGGGCACCGCCATGTAGTTGGTCACCCCGGCGCCGTAGCCGAGCCACTCGGGATACATGGCGCCGATCGCGATCACGTCCGGCACGTAGACCTGCTCGACGAAGGTCTGCACCTCGGCGAGGAGGTCCTTGATCTTGTAGAGCACGTCCATGTTGATCGTCGTCAGGTTGTCCAGGTTGATCGCGTTGGCGACGCCGCCCACCGCGAGGTTCTGGATGTTGGGGGTTTTGCTCCCCAGGGTGGCGACGACCTGGTTGGCCTTGCGCTGATATTCGAGCGCCTGGAAGTAGTGGGCCACGGCGAGCAGGTTGACCTCGGGCGAGAGATGCATCGCCGGATGGTTCCAGTAGCCGTTGGTGAAGATGCCGAGCTGGCCGCTGGCCACGAAATCTCCCAGCTTGTTCTTGACCTTCTCGAATTCGCGCCGGCTGTTCCCCTGCCACGGCGAGAGGGTCTCGGCGAGCAGGGCGGTCTTGGCGGGATCCCCCTTGAGCGCCGAGGTGACGTCCACCCAGTCGAGCGCCGACAGG
>QHVW01000382.1 GCA_003223675.1 Acidobacteriota bacterium | reverse complement strand
GACGCGCAGTGAGAGCTTTTTGCCGGCGGACGGAGCGTTCCTCTTCATTCGCGGATCTCCTATGAGCCCGTGGGCTCCATGAAAATGGACCCTCCGGTATACAGACTCCCGTCGGGTCCTGGGTCTATCTGGGAGATGCGACTTTGGAGGCAAAACTCCGTCAACGAATTTCGAGATTCTTCCCCGCGCCCTATTTTCCTATTTGCCCGTCAGCTCCTTCAACGTCGCCACCGCGTGCTCCAGCTCCTCCTCGGTGTTGAAGAAGTGCGGAGAGAGCCGGATGCCCGCGTTGGGCCGGAAATCGCACATAATCTCGCGGGCGATCAGCTCATGGCAGAGATGCTCGGCGTCGGGGTGGAAGACCGAGACCGTGCCTCCCCGGTGCTTGTGATCGCGCGGGGTGCGGATCTCGAAGCCGGCCTCCTCGGCGAGCGCGATCAGGTAGTCGGTGAGGGCGAGGGAGCGCTCGCGGATCTTCTTCTGGCCCACGCCAGCCACGATCTTGTAGCCGGGACGGCAGGCGTAGAGGGCCGGGACGTTCGGCGTGCCGGTGAGGAAGCGCCAGGCCGGCTCCTGCCGGTAGCGGATCGGGCCGGGACGGAAGGTGAAGGGCTCCTCGTCCGCCTGCCAGCCCACGAGCGTCGGCCGCAGCGAGCCCGCGATCTCCGGATTCACCCAGAGATAGCCGGCGCCCGGGCCGCCGCAGAGCCACTTGACCGAGCCGCCCATCGCGGCGTGCACCCCCCAGGCCTCCAGCTCCAGCGGCACCGCGCCCGTGGACTGGTAGACGTCGAGCAGCAGGATCGCCCCCACCTCGCGACAGCGGCGGGCGATCGCCTCGGCGTCCTGCACGAAGGCGCTGCGGAAGAGGGTGTGGGAGATCGGCACCAGCCGCGTCCGCTCGTCGATGGCCGCCAGCAGCCGCTCGGTGGGCACGCCGATGTTGTCGTCCGAGGGGACGGTGACGATCTCCGCCCCCTTCCGGCGCTCCCCCTCCAGGATGTACATGACGTTGGGGAAGTTCAGCGCGGTGTAGACGATCTTGTTGCGCTCCGCCGGGTAGTCGATGCAGGAGAGGAAGATCGCGGCAGCCACGGAGACGTTCTGGTGCATGGAGACCGCGCCGGGGCGGACGCCGAGCAGCGGCGCCAGCAGATCGCCGGTCTCGGCCGACATCTCCCACCATCCCTCGGCCCAGGCGCGCACCCCGCGCTTCCCCCAGGCATCGGCGAAGGCCTCCATCTCGCCGTGGACGGCGCGCGGCATCGCCCCCAGCGAGTTGTTGATCAGATAGGTCGTGTGCTCCAGGATGGGGAACTCGGAGCGCAGCGCCAGCAGGTCGGTATGCGGAGCGGTCATCGTAGGCATGATTATCTCCCCGTCCATTGGGCCGGCCGCTTCTCCAGGAACGCCTTCACCCCTTCCTCCTTGTCGGCGGAGGAGAAGCAGAGGCAGAAGAGGTCGCGCTCGTAGGAGATGCCGTCCTCGATCGACAGCCGCTCGCTGGCCCGCAGCGCCTCCTTGGCGACCTTGAGGGTGAGCGGGCTCTTGGCGGCGATCTTGTTGGCGAGCTCCAGGGTCTTGGCCCGCAGCTCCTCGGCCGGCACCACCATCTCGACCAGGCCGATCGACTGGGCCTCGGCGGCGGGAATCATGTCGCCGGAGAGGATCAGCCGCATGGCCTGGCCGGTGCCCACCAGGCGCGGCAGGCGCTGGGTGCCGCCGCCGCCCGGGATGAGGCCCAGATTGATCTCCGGCTGGCCGAAGCGGGCCTTGTCCGAGGCGATGCGGATGTCGCAGGACATGGCCAGCTCGCAGCCGCCGCCCAGGCAGAAGCCGTTGATCATGGCGATCACCGGTTTGGGGAAGCTCGCCATGACGTCGAAGATCCGCGGGCTGCGCATGGCGTGGCGCTGGTCGAACGGGGTGCGGCCGGCGAACTCGCCGATGTCCGCCCCGGCGATGAACGCCTTCTCGCCGGCGCCGGTGATCACGGCCACCCCCACGGAGGCGTCGGTCTCGATCTGGCCCAGGATCTCCAGCATGTCGTTGCGCACCTGATCGTTCAGGGCGTTCATCTTGTCGGGCCGGTTGATGGTCAGGATGGCGACGCGCCCTTCGCGTTCCACCAGGATGGTCTCAGGCATCGCGAATCTCCTCCAGAGTCGATGGGAATCGAAGATTGGCCCGGCGGCGGCCGGGGTGGGCCGGTCTCCGGACGGGGGGATCATACCGGAAGGCCGGATGGGAGGGATTGGAAAGGCGGGGTGTCAGGTCTTCCGCAGACGGGCAATCTCGGCTTCGAGGGCTCGGAGCCGCTCCTCGGCTTGGCGCCTCGCAGCCGCTTCCTTCAGTAGCGCCGCGTCGAGCTCCTCCGACCAGAGCACTCGCTCCCCCGTCGCGATATCTGCCAGGCGCAGCCGCTCGCCTTCGCGCAGGAGCCGCAGGTTGGTAGTCCGGCTCAGCAGCGAGCCGTCCTCCGCCAGGGGGATGGGCTGATAGCGGCCCCGCGAGAGCCGGTATCCCTGAAGGGACGGCTTCAGATATTCGCCGTAGGGATCGAAGAGGATGTACTCCTCGATGCCCAGCCGCTCGTAGAGGGTCTTCTTCTTACCCTGATCCACCCGCCGGGTCTTGCGGGAGGTGACCTCCACCACGAAGCTGGGGACCGTCTCCTGCCAGAGCAGATAGTTCGGCCGCTCCCACTTGGAGACCCCTTTGGCCAGCAGCACGTCGGGGGCGACCTTGGCCTTGGGATTGCCCTTCTCGTAGCAGAGGAAGAGATTGCCTCCCACCCAGACGTCCGGCGTGCCGGCGTAGCGGCGGCGCAGCCCTACGATGCAATCGAGCATCACCCGCAGATGGAGACTGGTCTCGGCCATGGGCTGGCCGTCGGAGGTGGGATACTCGATCTCCTGCTCGAGCGGAATGGCGTTCATGCGTGCCTTCTTTCCCCGACGGGTTGCGAGATCAGAGCATAAGACTTTGTCACAGCGCAACCCCCCGCGGCTTTATGCTAGCACGAGCCTTTACCGGTGCCGCCACTCCGGCCGCCGCTTCTCCAGGAACGCGGCGGCCCCTTCGGCCAGGTCCTCCAGCGGCAGCAGCTCTTTTTTGTAGATCCGCTCCGTCTCGGCGAGATTCAGGCCGGAGCGTGGCGCCGACGATTCAGGCGAACGGATTTGACGAGCGGGTGATCTACAAAATTACGAACTTGCCGGCTTGTGGCGCGGATCGCCAAAGCGCCAGCCGCTTCGAGGACCACAGGAGGGTTGTCGAGAAGGGTCTCCAGGAGGCGCCGGAGCTGTCCCAGGGCCTCTTTACGGCCACCGCCTTTAGCGGCTTCCTCGATCCGCGTGGCCCGCGGGCGGCTTCCGGCTTTTTCGAAGGTGACGTTGCGGCGAGGCAGCACGGCGTCGACCAAGATCTCGCGGGCTTCTCCGCTCTCCCGGGACAGCCAATCCGCGAGCTCTGGATCGAGGACCTTTTCCATGGAAGTCTGCGTCTGAGTAGCCATGATACCGCTCCTCTCCTCTAATAGCCCCTCTCGCGGGCGAAGTCAACCGCTCGGAGCACGTCCAGACGGCCGAATCCATAGCGATGGTCCTGGCCGGACTCCCCGAGATCCTCGACCGAGCCGGTGATCAGGTCGGAGATGAGAAAGGCGCGATGAGCGCCCGACTCCTTCTTGCGGATTGAGGTGGCGCTCAGGAGGAGAGCAATGGCGCCGGCCACGTGAGGGGATGCCATCGAGGTACCGCTCATCGCCTTCCAACCTCCTCTGGGAACGGAAGAATAGATGGCCACGCCGGGAGCGGAGAGGTCGGGCTTCGAGTACAGCAGGGGGAGGTACTTGGGGTCGATGTAGTCGCACTCGAGGAGCACCATGGTCCGTCCGCCGGAGAACGCGGCAGCCCGGTCCTGCGGGTCTGTGGCTCCCACGCTCAGGGCGAACTGGTCATTGCCGGGAGAGCCGGTGGTCTGCTGCCCCTCATTGCCAATGGCGGCCACGACCGGGATTCCAGAAGCGACACAACTCAGGATCGCTTCGGTATAGGTCGGAGGCGTCTCGGGGTCCAGAACCCAACCTCCAAGCGAGAGGTTGATCACGTCGACCTTGGTCTCGACCGCCCAGTCGATCCCCGCGAGCACCTGGGCGTCCGTTCCCCCCTCCTCGCCGTCGAGCACCAGAGCTGCGGCGAGGCGAGCTTCGGGAGCGACTCCGATATAGCGACCCGACTCCTTACCACCGACCAGCGTTCCCGCGCAGTGGGTGCCGTGCTCGGAGCTGTCGTGCGGCTTGGAGTCCGGCAGGAGGTTACCCAGAGAGTCGAACTCGGCCCAATGTGAGATCTTGTCCTTGAGGTCGGGATGAGAGGGGTCCACTCCGGTATCGAGGAGCCCGATGGTCACGCTCTTCCCCCGGATGCCGTGAGCACCCCAGACCGAGAGCGCCCGAATTTTCTCGATTCCCCAGGTGGAGACGAGAAGATCCTCGATTTCCTTCGGGTGCTGCCGTGTCTCCTGAAGAGGAGGTAGGCTGAGGCGGCGGTTCACATGGATGGCCCGGATGGTCTCGACCTCGCGCCATAGCTCCCGAAGCTCGTCGCGCTTGAGACGCAAGGGGACGGAACGCGAGGTCCAGAACTGGCTTACCTTGTCCGTCGCCGGGGCTCCCTTGCGGGCGGGCTCCGCCATGCGTGCCAAGGCTTCGCGAACGATCCCGTTCTGCAGCAGAGGATGGATCGTCTTCAGGCCCAGCCTCTGGATACGAGCGAGGGCGCGGGTCTCGGTGGCTGCCTTCGCAAACAGTACGCTGGTGCTGGCCGTCTCCTGCTTGTCCTGTTTGCTAGGTCGTTGTTGATAGGGAAGGGGGAGGAGCTCCCGCGGGCTCTGGGAGAAACGGCGCCGATGGAGCCCCTCGGTCGCAGCCAGTTCCAACTTCTCCAGGTTCCCACGCCCGGAGTCCATCTGGACGATGACCTCGACCTCGCGTTCCGGACGTTCGTCCAGAATGCGCTCGACCTGCCGCTCGACTGGGGTGCGTTCGGACATGTTCTCTATCTCCAGAATTTTCCTGGAGAGATTTTACGATAAACGGGGTCGCGCCGGGAAGCGTATCGAGGACCTGATCGCCAACCTGCGGGGGCATCTTACGGCTCTACCGGCCCTTCCACTCCGGCCGCCGCTTCTCCAGGAACGCGGCGGCCCCCTCGGCGAGGTCCTCCAGCGGCAGCAGCTCTTCCTTGTAGATCCGCTCCGTCTCGGCGAGCGCAGCCGGGAAGGGGAGGTCCCGGCCGGCGCGGACGGCTTTCTTGGCGAGGCGCACCACGGGGGCGCTCCGGGAGGCGATCCGCTCCGCGATCTCGTGGACGCAGTGGTCCAGCCCTCCCACCAGGACGCGGCGGGTCACCAATCCCAGGCGCTCGGCCTCTTCGGCGGTGAGGGTGCGGCCGGCGAGGGCGAGGTCGAGGGTGAGGCCGGCGCCGATCCTCGAAGGCAAAAGCGCCGAGGCGACCGGGGGGAAGCAGCCGAGCTCGATCTCGGGCTGGGCGAAGCGGGCGTCGTCGCTCGCGATCACCAGGTCGCAGGCCATCGCCAGCTCCATTCCGCCCCCCAGGCAGTGGCCGTGGACGGCGGCGATGGTGATGGCCTCAATGTCCCGCAGCCGGCGGATGGTGCCGTGCAGGCTGTCGAGCATGGGCCCGACGCGGTCCGGGGTGTGGTCCTGTACGGCCACGCCGGCGGAGAAGGCGCGGTCGCCGTGACCCCTAAGGACGATCACCAGGATCTCGGGATCGGCCGCCAGCTCGGCGATCCGCTCGCCGAGGAGGTCGATCGTGGGGATGTCCAGGATGTTGAGCGGCGGCCGGTCGATCGTGAGGGTGGCGACGCGGGGGTCGCGGTGGAGGTGGACCGTATTGGGGAAAATATTGGAGACAGTCTCGGAGCTCATGGCTCGAATCCGGCGGCGCGGATGAAGTCGATCCAGAGGGACCGCTGCTCGGGCAGGGCGACCAGGTTCTCGGGGTGCCACTGGACGCCGCGCACCCACCAGTCGTCGCGGTCGAGCACGGCCGCCTCGACGAGGCCGTCCGGCGAGAGGGCGACCGGCACGAAGCCGTCCGCCGCGCGGCGGATCGCCTGATGGTGGCGGCTGTTGACCCGGGGGACGCCTTCCGTGAGCCGCTCGGCGATCGGCGCGCCGGGGACGATCACCTCGACCGGATGGGCGAGGAGGTCCGGGGCCTCCGTCTGGCTGTGGTCGATCGGGCTGGGCGCCTGGGTCGGCAGGTCCTGCCAGAGCGTGCCGCCGAGATAGACGTTGAGCACCTGGATACCCCGGCAGACCCCCCAGACCGGCAGCCGGCGCTCGCGGGCGATGTCGAGGAGAACCCATTCGAGGTCGTCGCGCTCGACGTTGAGCTCGACCTCGGCGTCCGGGCGGATGGCCTCGCCGTAGCGCTCGGGATGGACGTCGAGGCCGCCGCAGAGGACGAGCGCCAGGGCCTTGCCGGCGAGGCCGTACATGGGAAAGTCCACGTCAGGGCCCACCACCTGGATCGCCTCCTCCGGGACGCCGACCGCGGCCAGGGCCTCCAGGTAGGGGGCGACCCGCTCGTCCGTGTCGGTCGAAACCAGAATTTTTCCGCTCACGCGGCCTCCCGTTCGACCAGCGCCGCGACCCCCATGCCGCCGGAGACGCAGAGGGTGGCGATCCCCCGCTCCAGCCCCCGCTTCTCCATGCCGTGGAGGAGGGTGACCAGGATGCGCGTGCCGGTGGCGCCGATCGGGTGGCCGAGGGCGATGGCGCCGCCGTCCGGGTTCAGCCGGGCGTCGGCGAACGCCAATTCTTTGTTGCAGGCGAGCACCTGGGCGGCGAAGGCCTCGTTGAGCTCGACCTCATCGATCGCGCCCTTGTCCAAGCCGGTCTTCTCCAGCAGCTTGCGGACGGCGGGCACCGGACCGATCCCCATGATGCGCGGATCGACGCCGACCACCTCCCAGCCCACCAGCCGGGCCACCACGGGGAGTCCCAGCTCTGTGGCCGCGGCCCGCGAGGCGACCACGATCGCCGCGGCGCCGTCCGTGATCCCCGAAGCGTTGCCGGCGCTGACCGCGCCCCCCTTGCGGAAGACGGCCGGCAGCTTGGCGAGCGATTCGAGGGTCATGCCGTCGCGGGGGTGCTCGTCGGTCGATACCGTGACGTCCCCCTTCCTGCCGGCGACTTTCACCGGGACGATCTCGCTCTCGAACCGCCCCTCGGCGCGGGCCCGCTCGCAGCGGAGCTGGCTCTCCAGGGCCCAGGCGTCGGAGGCGGCGGTACATGCCGTCCACGATCTCGGCGTGGCCCATGCGGTATCCCCAGCGGGCGCGGGGGAGGAGGTAAGGGGTGTTGGACATGCTCTCCGTGCCGCCCGCGAGCACCACCTTCGCCTCGCCGGTGAGGATGGTCCGGGCCGCCGAGAGGATGGACTGGAGCCCCGAGGCGCACGCCTGGTTGACCGTGAACGCCGGCCGGTCCACGGGGACACCGGCCCGGAAGGCGATCTGCCGCGCCGTGTTGGGGCCGCCGCCGGCTTGGCGGGCATGGCGGAAGATCACCTGATCGACGTTGGTGGGAGAGAGCCCGGCGCGCTCCAGCGCGGCCTGGGCGGCGGCGGTGCCGAGGTCGGCCGCCGTCAAAGGAGTCAAAACGCCGCCGAATTTGCCGATCGGGGTGCGCACGGGGGCGGCGAGGACGATGTCGTGGTCGTTGGCC
>QHVW01000381.1 GCA_003223675.1 Acidobacteriota bacterium | reverse complement strand
CTCGCTCATCACTCCTCTTCGGGCGAAAAAAAGGTGGGCTGCGAAGCCCACCTTCAGGTGCGGCCGCCCGGGCCGCAGATGAAAGTCCTAGCAGCGGCGAGTATAGCCGCGCATGGCGGTTCCGGCGGGGCGCGGGCCGGGCCCTTATCCGGGCGCCGGGGTCGGCATTCTCGACGCCCTTTCAGGCCTCGATCAGCAGGGTGACGGGCCCGTTGTTTACGAGCTCGATCGACATCCGCGCGCCGAAGCGGCCGCTCTGCGCGCCGAGTCCCTCGCGGACCGTCTCGTACAGCGGCTCGGCCTCCTCGGGTGGCGCGGCGTCGACGAAGCTCGGTCGATTTCCCCTGCGCGCGTCGCCGTACAGCGTGAAGTTGGAGACGCACAGGAACTCCGCATCCGCGTCCGCGGCGCTCGTGTTCATCCTGCCGCCGGCATCCTCGAACACGCGCAGAGCGCGCAGCTTGCGAACGATCCGGCCGGCGGCATCCCGATCGTCGCCGCGGCGCACGCCGAGCAGGACAAGCAGCCCACGTTCGATCGACGCCACCTCGTCGCCGTCCACCGTCACCGATGCGCGGCTGACGCGCTGGACGAGCGCCCTCACCGCCCGGCGGAGCCCGCGGCCTCTCGCTCGGGCGCCGCGTCGCGCACCGCCTCCGCGACCCGCTCGTGGACCTCGCGGTCGAGCACGTCGGGCAGGATGCGGTCCTCGCCCGCGAGCTCGGAGAGCGTGCGCGCCGCCGCGAGCTTCATCTCGGACTCGATCCGCGGCGCACCCGCGAGCAGGGCGCCGCGGAAGATCCCGGGATAGCCGAGCACGTTGTTGACCATCGAGCCGTCGGCAGCGAACGCGGCGCCCGCCTCGCGCGCCAGGCCCGGTTCGATCTCGGGATCGGGGTTGCTCAGGGCGAGCACGATCTGGCCGTCGCGGATCCGGTCGGGGTCGATCGAGTCGGCGCGCCCGGTGGTGGCGACCAGGAGGTCGGCGGCGTCGATCACCGCATCGACCTCGTCCACCGTCTCGACGCCGCGCTCGCTCGCGCGTTCGGCGTTGTCGGTGTCGGGATCGAATCCGACGACGCGCTCCGCCGCCTCGACCATCAGCGAGGCGATGCCGTAGCCGGCGGCGCCGAGGCCGAGGTGGCCGACGGTCGCGTCACCGAGCTCAGTCCCGGTTCGCGCGCAGGCGCAGAGCGCCGCCGCGAGGACGACGACCGCCGTCCCGTGGACGTCGTCGTGCATCACCGGCTGCTCGAGCTCGGCGATCAGGCGCTCCTCGATCTCGAAGCACTCCGGCGCGGCGATGTCCTCGAGGTTGATGCCGCCGAACGTCGGCTCCATCACCTTCACGGCGTTGATGAACTGCTCGGTGTCGCGCGTGGCGATCTCGATGTCGAAGACGTCGATGTCGGCGAAGCGCTTGAAGAGGACCCCCTTGCCCTCCATCACCGGCTTGCCGGCCAGGGCGCCGATGTTGCCCAGCCCCAGCACGGCCGTGCCGTTGCTGATCACCCCCACCAGGTTCCCCTTGGCCGTGTGCTCGTAGGCCAGGAGGGGGTCTTTCGCGATCTCCAGGCAGGGGTAGGCCACCCCCGGGCTGTAGGCGAGGGAGAGGTCGTGCTGGGTGGAGGTGGGCTTGGTGGGGACGACCTGGATCTTGCCCTTGCGCCCCCGCGAGTGGTAGGCGAGGGCGTCCTCGCGGCTGATCTTCTTGGAGCTCATGGCGGTAGCGGATCTTACTACCGCGTTAAGCTCCCGGCATGATCGTCGTCCCCGAAGATTCCTCCTTCCTCCTCATCACCCAGCCCGACCACGCCTACCTCGCGGGGGAGATCCTCTCCCTCTGGCGGGCCGACGGGCTGCCGGACAACCCCCGGCGGGACGACCTCCTCTTCGCCGCCCGCGAGCACGACAACGGCTGGCGCGAGGCCGACGCCGCCCCGCGCTGGGACGCCGAACGGGGGCGGCCCCACGACTTCATCACCCTGCCGGCGCGCGAGCGGATCGCGGTCTGGGAGCGCGGGGTCTGCCGGTTCGCGGCCGAGCGCCCCTACGCCTCCCTGCTCATCGCCCGCCACGCCCTCAACCTGTTCGGCGGCCGCCGCGGCGAGGAGGAGTGGGACCGGCTGCTCGATTTCCTGACGGACTTCGAGAACGGCCTGATCGAGCGGACCGGGGTGGAGCCGGAGACGCTGGAGGAGGACTACCGCTGGCTCGACCTCGCGGACCAGATCTCCCTCGCCGCCTGCGCCCAATGGCGGGAGCCGGCCGGACGTTATGGGGTCCATATTGCGCCCTCGGACGGCGCGATCGGCATCGCTCCGTTCCCCCTGGCGGGAGCGACCACCTTCCGGGTCGCCTGCCGGCGGATTCCCCGGCGGGCCTGCCGCGGCGACGCCGACCTGGGCGGCGAGCTGGCCGCCGCCCGCTGGGAGGAGAGGCCGGTGCGGATCGTCGAGGTCAGCGAGGTCAGCCCGGCGCGCTGAGGCCGTCCGGGCGCTGGCCCGCCGGCCCATTGCTCGGGCCTGGGGGGAGCACCATCTGCTCGAAGACCCGGCGGTAGAGGAGCAGCAGGTCGGTGAACACCTGGCTGAAGGCCTGGTCGGTGGTGTCGTCGAGCAGGGTGTTGCCGGGGGTGAAGGAGGGCAGGGTAAGCGGGGCGGCCTCGCCGCCGTCGCCGTTCCCCGCCGGCTCCAGCTCCGAGGCCCGCCGGTCGACCAGGTGGAGGGTGTAGAAGAACTCGAAGTAGCTGACCTTGAGGGCGATCAGCACCTTCTCCAGCGAATCCAGCTTCGGCAGCTCCTTGCCGTTCTCGTATTTCGAGAGCTGGCTCTTGCCGATCCCCGCCTCGCGGGCGACGCGGGCCTGGCTCTTCCCCCGCAGCTCGCGCAGGAGGCCGAGCGTCCTGCCCAGGTTCGTGAACATGGCCATGCGTGAAATGTATCGACGATCCAACACGGATTGCAAGCACAAATCATTGATAGAAAGGAAGTTACGGACGAAGCCGAATCCCCTTTCCCGGCTACTTCGGGCGCGGTTGGGCCACGTTCCGGAGGGAATGTAGCCAGATGTCGAAACCAGATCTCGGGCGTGGAGACGGCGGTCAGCTTTTGCGTCCCTTGCCGGAGCGCCGCTTGGCGGGGGTGGCGGGGACGCCGGCCGGCTCTTCGCTCTTCGCAGGGACCGCGGGCGCGGCGTCCTTGGGAACGATCCGGAAGAGGACGACCAGATCGCCCACCTCGATCGCCCCTTGCGCCACCGGGCGCGGCTGGTGGAGGGTCAGGTGGGCGAGGGACTCGATGCGGCCGAGGACGTCCTGGATCTTCTCCGGCCAGCTCGCCGCGGCGGGATCGGCGTCCGTCTCCCGGCCGGCGGCGGCCAGCGCCTCGGCCTCGACCCGCTCGTAGCGGCGGAAGAATTCCCACCGGCTCACCTCCAGGCAGCGCAGGATCTTGGCCAGGGTCGAGAGCGTCGCCTCCTGATGGCCGTTTTCGATGCGCGAGAGCTGGCCGCGGCCGAGCCCGGCCATCTCGCCGAGCTTCTCGAGCGTCAGCCCCTTGTCCTTGCGGAAGCGGCGCAGGGTCTCGCCGACGAGAGCGAACATTTCCACGTCCGGGAATGTATCCGCACCGGGGCGCGCCTATCAAGCATAAGTCCTTTTTTCCGAGTAATTTACGATCACCCTTCCGTTGCCGTTGAAGGCGAGAATTTCTCTGTGGTCTCACGGCTGTGTCCATTTCCGCCGCCTTTGGGAGATGAATGTGCTCGCGATGGAAATCTTCTTGCCGTCCCGGTGCCCGCGGCGGCGGGAAGCCCGCGAAGGGGAGCTCCCAAGGAGTTTTCGCGTGCTACCCTTGGCTCGAGATGGAAGCTCAGCCCAGTCTCAGCTCCACGCCGGAGAGCGCTCCCCAGCCGCTCCGGATCCTGATGCCGTCGCCCCTCGGGCCGCTCGGCATCGAGATCCTCGGCACGGCGCTGACGCGCGTCCGCTTCGAGCCGGCCGAGCCGGAGCTGTCCACCTTCACGCCGCTCCACGAGATCGACGGCTCGGACTTCCTGGACGAGGTCTTCGGGCGGCTCGCCGAGTACTTCGCGGGGGCCCGCCGCCGTCTGGATCTCGAGCTCGATCTCTGCGCCTCGGGGACCGATCCGTTCGCGCGGCGCGTGCTCAAGGAGGCGGCCAAGATCCCCTACGGCCGCACCCGCACCTGCCGCAGCCTCGCCGAGACCGTGGGGCGGCCGGACTGCGGCGCCGAGATGGTGGCCATCCTGCTCGCCAATCCGCTGCCGATCGTCGTCCCCTGCCACCGCGTGGTCGCCGAGGACGGCACCCCCGGCGAGTACGTGGGGGGTGTCCCGCGCAAGCTCTGGCTCCTGGAGCTGGAGGCTCAGGGGTCCGAGCCGCTCTGATCTCATCCACCTTTCATCCAAAGCCATCCACCCCCGCGTAGATGGGGCATGGAGCTCGTGACTCCGGTCCATACCGTTCTGCCTTTCGTCCCTCCTGGCGTATATTCAGACCAGGAGATCCCCCGCTTGCTCTCAGGCGCCGCCGCACCCAGTGACGCCGTCCTCCTCGGCCGCATCGCCGCCGGTGAGGTCGACGCGTTCCAGGCCTTCTACGGCCGCTACGCCGGCCGGGTGCTGGCCTATGCCCGCCAGCTCAGCCGCCGGGGGGACGCCGCCGAGGACGTGACGCAGGAGGTCTTCGTGGCGGTCTGGCGGCGCGCGGCGAGCTACCGGCCCGAGCGCGGGGACGTCACCGGCTGGCTCTACACGATCACCCGCAACAAGCTGGTGGACCTCTGGCGCCGGACGGGGGAGGCGAACGACTTCGGCGAGCTCGACGAGCGGCTGGCCGGGACGGCGGAGCCGGGGGATCTCGATCATCTCTCCATCCGCCAGGCGCTCTCCCGCGTGGCCCCGGATCAGCGCCGGGCGATCGAGATGGCCTACTTCGGCGGCCTCACCTACGAGGAGACGGCCCGCCGCCTCGAGCTGCCGCTCGGGACCTTGAAATCGCGCATCCGGACGGGCCTCAAGACCTTGCGGTCCCTGCTGGAGGGGAGCTGACCATGCGGCATCCGTCCGAGGAGCTCCTGCTCGCCGTGGCCTCCGGGCTGGCCGACCTGCCCCACCGGGTGCTGGTGGAGGGGCATCTCGACGCCTGCGCCGCCTGCCGCGCCACGCTCGCCGAGCTGAGCGCTCCCGGCGGCACGCTGCTCGCCAGCCTCACCCCCGAGCGCCCCGCGGACCGTCTCTGGGAGAGCCTGCGGACGCGCATCGCGGCCCTGCCGCCCGGCCCCGGTCCGGACGACCCTCTCCTCGCCGGCGTCCCCCTGCCGCAGGGGGCCCGCCGGGAGCTCCCCCCCATCCCCCGCCTCAACTGGCGCTACCCCCTGGCGCGGGGCGCCCGCCTGGCCCTGCTGGCGCGCGACCGCTTCACGGGCAGCCAGCTCCTCGTGGGGCACATGCCGCCCCGCCGCGCCGTGCCGCGCCACCTCCATCTCGGGCCCGAGGACATCCTGGTGCTCGCCGGCGGCTACGAGGACCAGTACGGCACTTTCGAATCCGGCGCCTACGCCAACTACGCCCCCGGCACCGAGCACCGGCCGTTCACCGAGCCGGACGAGGAGTGCTGGATCCTGTTCCGGCTGGAGAAGCCCAACCTCCTTCTGGGCTGGCGGGGCTGGCTGCAGCGGCTGGCGCGGCAGACCTGAGGGGAACACGGACAAACACGGACCCACACGGACGAACACGGTGTTCGTCCGTGTTAGTCCGTGTCTGTCCGTGCGGGTCCGTGTCATGCATACCTCCCCGGCATGGCAGAAACGCCCAAGGTATCCCCTCTCCTCCTCTCGATGTTCGGCCGCTATTGCGAGGGCTACCTGGCACGGCAATTCCACGCCGTGCGCCTGTCGAAGAGCCAGCGGCCCGATCCGGTGGCCATCCGCGACAAGCCGCTGATCGTCTACTGCAACCACCCCTCCTGGTGGGACCCCCTGGTCTGCATGCAGCTCGCGGCGCGCCTGTTCCCCGAGCGGCGCCATTTTGGCCCGATCGACGCTGCTACACTTCAGAAGCACCACTTCTTCGGAAAGATGGGCTTCTTCGACGTCGAGCCCGGCACGGCGCACGGCGCGCGGCGGTTCCTCGCCGTCTCCCAGGAGATCCTGTCGCGGCCGGACGCCGCCCTCTGGATCGCCGCCGAGGGGCGCTTCACCGACCCCCGCGACCGTCCCGTGCGGCTGCGCTCGGGGATCGGCCATCTCGCCTCGCGCGTGCGCAACGCCGTGCTCCTCCCCCTTGCCCTGGAGTACCCCTTCTGGGAGGAGAAGAAGCCCGAGGCGCTCGCCCGCTTCGGCGAGGAGATCACCTCCGGCGACGTCGACCTCACCGCCGCCGACTGGCTTCCCATCCTGGAGGACTGCCTGGGGGTGACCCTCGACGCCCTGGCCACGGAGGCGCGCTGCCGCGACCTGTCCCGCTTCGAGGCCCTGCTCGACGGCGGCGCCGGGGTGGGCGGGGTCTACGACGCCTGGAGGAAATTGAAGTCCCGTTTCCGCAGTGGGAAGCTCCCGTCCGTGCCGGGTGAGGAGGAGCCGCTGCCGCGCGAGGAGGAGGACTGACCTCACTCCTCGCGGGGGACGATCTCCGACCCTCGCGGCCACCCGCCTCGCAGGAAGGTGTCCGCCGCCGGGAAGAACTCCTTCGGACGCTCGATATAGGCGCGAGGCCTCGACCGGCACCAGGTCGTCCGTCCCCTGCATCACCAGGAGGGGGGCGCGCAGCTCGGGGAGGCGCGGCCGGAAGTCCCACCCCTCCATCTTGGGGACGATGTGGTGGAAGTAGAGGCTCATCGTGTGCTGCGGCCACTCGTTGGGAAACGAGGAGATGTCCTCCAGCGGGAAGCGCGCCGCCGCCGCCAGCTCCCCCATCTGGGCCGGCAGCAGGAAGTAGGTGAACCAGGCGCGGCAGAAGGCCACCGGGTCCTCCTGATCGAGCCCCTCGCGCCGCATCTCCTCCAGACGCGGGATGCCCGGCGGATAGATCAGGTCCTCCGGCGACGGCAACTCCTGCTCCCACTCCCCCGGCCGCCGCGGCGTGATCGGGCAGACCAGCAGCATGCGGTCGACCCGCTCCGGGTTGTCCAGCGCGTAGGCGGCGGTCACCGCGGCATGATAGGAGGCGCCGAGCAGCGCGGCCTTCTCCAGGCCGAAATAGCGCCGCACCGCCTCCAGGTCGGCCACGTCGTCCTCCAGGCTCAACTGGCGGCCGTCGGTGACGGCGCTCGACCGCCCCCGGCTGCGCGGATCGTAAAAGATCAGGCGCCGCCCCTCGGCCAGCGGCTGCAGCAGCTCCGCCAGCCAGTTGGCGTTGGGGATGATCACCGTCTCCGCCCCGTCCCCCAGGACGTGGTAGTAGAGGTGCAGCCCCCGCCGGACGAAAACGAACCCTTCGCTGCTCCGCATCGGCCGGATGGTATCAAACCGGTCCGGCGACGGCGGCCTCCACGGGGACCTCGACCTCGAAGATGCGGAACGGCCGGTCGGGATGGGACGCCCTGAGCAGCGGCAGGCTCACGTTGTAGACCGGCACCCCCAGCGCCGTCTTCCCCTCGAGCCGGCCGCGATGGGCATGACCGTGGAAGACCGCCTGCACCGGGTAGCGGGAGAGCGGCTCCTCCAGGCGGCTGGAGCCCAGGAAGGTGAAGATCTCCACCGGCTCCCCCTCGACCGTCTCCTGGATGGGGGAATAGTGGAGCACGGCGATGCGGGGCTTGTGGCGCAGCCGGGCCAGCGCCGACTCCAGCTTCAGCGCCTCGTCCACCGCCTCGCGCACGAAATCCTTGATGATCCGCTCCCCCCAGGGGCCCAGGGCCCGCCGGCCGAAGCCGCCGCAGAACCCCTTCACCCCGGCGAACCCCACCCCCTTCACCTCGGCGGCGTCGCCGTCGAGCATCCGGATGCCGCTGTCGCAGAGCACCCGCGTGATCTCCTCCTGCCGGTCCCCCTCGAAATCGTGATTGCCCAGCACGGCGATCACCGGCACGCTCACCGCGGAGTGGAGGTCGCGGGCGAGCGCCCGCGCCTCCTCCACCAGCCCGTGGTCCGTGAGGTCGCCGCAGAGCAGCAGCACGTCGCACTCCCGCCCCGCCCGCGCCAGCAGCTCGCGCGTGGCGGGGTCCGGCGTCCGCGTATAGTGGACGTCGCCCAGCGCGGCGATGCGCACCGTTCCGTTCTGTTCCTTCATCTCGTCCTCCCTCTCCCCCAGGCTTCAAGAGGCATGCCAGGATGGTACGCCTCTTGCTGCTGCGCCAGAGCCTCAGAGGAGGCCCGATGGCGACCCAGACAGTAGCTCCCCACCCGGACGTGCTCAGCGAAGAGACGAAGGAGCTCTACCGCGAGGCCATGCAGACGTTCGACGAGGCCGAGGTCCCCTTCCTCGTCGGCGGCGCCTACGCCTATGCCCGCTACACCGGCATCGAGCGCCACACCAAGGACTTCGACGTCTTCCTCCGCTCCGGGGATTTCGACTGCGCGCTCGAGGTCCTCGCCCGCGCGGGGTGGCAGACCGAGGTCACCTTCCCGCACTGGCTGGGCAAGGGGTACCGCGGAGAGGACTTCGTGGACGTCATCTTCAGCTCCGGCAACGGCGTCGCCCGCGTGGACGAGGAGTGGTTCGAGCACGCGGTGGCCGAAGAGGTGCTGGGCTATCCCACCCGGCTCATCCCCGCCGAGGAGATGATCTGGTCCAAGTCCTTCATCATGGAGCGCGAGCGCTTCGACGGCGCCGACGTCGCCCACGTCCTGCACGCCCGCGCCCGCGAGCTCGACTGGGACCGCCTGCTGCGCCGCTTCGAGCCCAACGGCGGCTGGCGGGTGCTGCTCGCCCACCTGACCCTCTTCGGCTACATCTATCCGGGCGACGCCGCGCTCATCCCAACCCAAGTGATCGACACCCTCAACGACCGGCTGCGGCGCGAGACCGCCCAGCCCGCCTCCGAGGCCAAGTCCCGCCTCTGCCGCGGGACGATCCTCTCCCGCTCCCAGTACCTGATCGACACCCATCTCTGGGGCTACGAGGACGCCCGCCTGCAACCGGTGGGAAACATGACCCCCGCGGAGATCGAGCTGTGGACCGAGTCCTCCGTCAAGGACGGCGACACCGGCCAGCTCGAGGTGATCGAGAATCTGGGGCGCCCAGGGAGACGATAAAGCTCAGGCCCCCGGGCTCCATCCGGCAGGCGCCATCTCGAAGCTGGAGAATTCGAACCCCGGCGCCACGGTGCATCCCACCAGCGCCCAGCCGCCGAGGGGCCGGGCCGCCTGCCAGACCCCGGCGGGCACCACCGCCTGGGGCCGCTCTCCGGCGGCGAGGCCGGGGCCGAGCCGCACGGACGTGCGCTCGCGGCCGTCCGGCGAGAGGACCAGCTCCAGGGGGGCTCCGGCGTAATGATGCCAGACCTCGTCCGCGTCCACCACCCGGTGCCAGGCCGAGACGTCCCCCGCGCGCAGCAGATAGTAGATGGCCGTGGAGGGGGCGCGGACGCCGTCCGGCGCCGGGGCGCGGAAGGTCTCCCGGTAGAAGCCCCCTTCCGGATGGGGCTGGAGGCCGAGGAGCTCGACGACCTCCTCCGCCGTCAGCTCCGGGCTCACGAGCAGGGCCCGTCGCCCGGGCAGGGTGCGATCCGCCAGCGGATGGCGACGCTGGCCTCGACCCCCACCTCTCCCGCCGAGACCGGGGTGGCGATCATCGCCTCGGCCGCCATCGCCATCTTCCCCCGGAACGGCGACGGGGGCGGCGCGATCGAGACGCCCCCTTCCGCCACCTCGACGATCTCGACCAGCTTCACCCGCAGGGCCCGCGCCAGGGCCTCGGCCTTGATCCGCGCCGAGTGCACGGCGTCGGTGAGCGCCGCCGCGCGGGCCGCGTCGTCCTTGCGCAGGCCGAATTCGACACCGTCGAGGTTGTTCGCCCCGGAGGTCAGCCCGGCGTCGATGACCGGCCCCACCTTGGCGAGGTCCTCGACCAGGACGGTCACGGTGTTGGAGGCCTGATAGCCGGTGATGCGCGGCCCCTGATCCGGCCGCCCCTGGGCGTACTGGGGGTTGAGGGAGAGGCCGGTGGTCTGGATGCGCTCGGCGGGAATCCCGACCTTGCGGATCGAGTCGAGCACCGCCTGGGCCGAGCGGTTGACCTGGGTCTGGGCCTCGCGCGCGGTGGGCGCCTGGGCGAGCACGCCGAGACGGACGGTCGCCTGGTCCGGCGCCACCCGGGCCTGCCCGGTCCCGGAGACGGTCAGGATGGAAAACTCCACGTCCTTCGCCTCGCTTCCTCCCGGCCGGGGGCCCTGCGCCGCGAGCGGCGCCGCCAGGGCCAGGGCGATCGTGAGCAGCCTCAAGGTCTTGCGCATCCGCACCTCCTCATCCTGAGTATACGAAGAAGCCCCCGCCGGCCGTCGATAGGCCGGGCGGGGTGCGGGACGGGAGAGAAGCGCCTCCAGGTTAAGCTGCCTTCAGCAGGCCGGCTTTCTCGCAGAGGTCGCAGACCTTCTGCGAGAGGCCTTTCAGCCGTTCCTTCATGCGTATGCCCATCACCAGGTTGATCACCTGGAGCAGGACGCTGAGCGAGCCGAAGAACACGACGATCGCCACGTAGCCGGGCTTGAGGTCGTGCAGGCCCATGAAACGGTGCACCTCCTGCGCATTGCCCGCATATGCGTTTTGCATGAAGGCCAGCGCATTGGTGATGAGGATCGGACCGGCAGCAGGCGCCGCCGCCGCGACGGAGATCGCTCCCGAGACGGCGGCGGCGGTCGCCGTCGTGGTGTTGCTCGGCACATAGGCATTGCTATTGGAGCCGCCGTTGGGATCGGGATAGACATTCATCGGTTTTGGGTCGGGCATTTCTCTCACTCCCTTCAAAGGATGGTTGATCGAACCTTGCCAGGGCCTATCACGGTGGACATCACCGTGAGCTCCATGCCTCGCTTTGTAAAAGGCGCAGAAGGCGGAGGAGACGTTACAGGGAAACCGAGAGCCCGGATGGCCGCCATCACCGGGGGCTCCCGACCAGGATGAAGGGGGCCCAGTAGTAGGGAAGGGCGAGCCGCCCCTTGCGCTGGATGGTCCGGATCTTGGCCTGGCGGAGGGCTTCTGCCTTGTCGCGGGTCTGATCCAAGTCTGCGTAAAACCCTTGCATCAGGTCGGAGGTCGAGGAGTCCACCACCTGCCAGAGGGTCACGACCACGCTCGGCGAGCCCGCGTAGAGAAAGGCCCGGGTGAGGCCCACCAGCCCTTCCCCCGCCACCTGCTTGCCGGCCGTGTGGCAAGCCGAGAGGACGACCAGATCCGCCTTCAGCTCCAGGTTGAAGATGTCGGAGACCCGCAGAAGCCCGTCCGACATCACGAGCGCCGAGTCCTCGGGGTGCTCGTCGTTCGTCAGGCCATGCCCGGCGAAATGGATACGGTCCGAGATCAGAGGGTTTTTCTCGACGTTTTCCTTGCTCGCCTCCGCGCCCAGGTAGACCTTCGCCATATTGGGAGGATACCGCCTGGCGATCTCCTGGACCTCCTCGCGGGCCCCCGCGAGCTCGGGGAGCTCGCGCGGCCCGTCCCCGGAGCCCCCCCTGAAGCTCGCGCCCTGGGCCTGCTCCCGAGCCGGGCCGTAATCCGGAGCGAAGGCCACAAACCGCAAGGCGGCCGCGCCCGCCGCTTCGATGGGAGGCCGCTGCAGGGAAAGCGACGAGAGCACGCTCGCGGAGGGGATGTAGCTCACCGAAAAATCGTAGAGCAGATAGCGCAGGCCGCTCGGATCCCCCTGGCCGGGCTGGGTCAGCAGAGCCTCGAAGGGCAGATAGCTCAAGGCGCCGTCCGGAACGATCAGCAGGTGGTGCTTGCCGGCGAGCGCTTTCCAGGCGGGAGCGACGAGGGTCTGGTACAGCTTGTGGGCCGCCTGCCGGTAGGCGAAGGGGGGCAGCCCGGCAGACTTGAAGCCGAGCGCCATCCTGCCGACCTCTGTGGAGATCGCCTCCATGGAGAGGGACAGAGGGTACGAGGTGAGCCCCTCCGCCGTCACCACGAAGAGATAGGAGCCCCGCTCTCCCAGGGAATACTCCAGGAGGGCCGAATCCGGCGACGGGAGGAGCCGCTGGACGTCCCCGGGCTCCAGGGGAGAGGGGTAACGGAGTTGGTAATAGAGCGGATATTTGGCCTGGATTTCCGCTTCGACGTCCCGCTGCTCCCGGGCGGCCTCCTGGAGACGGGCCTTCAACGTTTCGATATAGGGAGCCCTCTCCTTCCTGACGTCCGAACGCTCCTCGACCAGGAAATTCTGGATCTGCGACAGGCGGGCGTTGACCTCCGCCTCCCGTTTCCTCAGGCCGGGATCGATACCGCGGGTCAGCTCGATACGCCCCTGCGACAGCAGGTCGAGGAGGCCGCGGGCATGTCCCTTCTCGCTCGCCCGCAAAGCCTTTCCCTTGTACCCTTGCCCGGGCTGCCGCCGTTCGAGCTCCATGAGCAGGTCCACCCAGAAATCATATCGGAGCGCACCGCCTCGAGGATCGCGATCGCCGTTTCGATCTCGGAGAGGGCCTCCGGAAGACGGTCCTGGCGGCGCTGGAGACGGGCCAGGTCATAGTGGATGGCCGAGCGGACGAGAGAGGCGCCGACCTCGTCGGCGATTTTCAGCGCATCGCCCAGGAAGGAGCCCGCCCGCTCCAGATCCCCCTCCTCCAGATAGGCTTTCCCGAGCGCCTGCCGGGTCAGGGCCTCGCCCAGACGATCCGTCTTCTGCCGGAGCGGCAGGGCCTTTTCCAGGGAGCCCACGGCCTCGGGATACTGGCGCAGCTTGAGCCGCGCCATTCCGATCTCATGAAGGATGGCCGCCTGGATACGAGCATTTTTCGTGCTGGTCGCGATCTCCAGGCCCTTTTCGAAATGCGCCAGGGCATCTTGAGGATTGCCTCTCACCAGATCGACCCGCCCGATGCTCCAGAGGGCGTTCGCGATCAAGGCAGCATCTCCATAATCCTGAGACAACCGAAGCGACCTTTGATACACGGCAAATGCTTCTTCGGGCTGCCCGAGATCCATATTGAGGGACCCGATCTGAAGCAATACCTGGCCTTCATAGATCTTCAGCGCGGGATCGCTCTGATTGATCGCGAGAGCTTCTTTGAAGTTCTGCAGGGCCTTCTGAGGCTCTCCGCGGCGCTGATAGACGTTGCCGGCACTGGTCAGCGCCGCGGCCTCCACCGCCTTGTCTTCGCTCTCTCCGGCGATCCGCAGGGCGGTATCGAAGCACTCCAGAGCCTTCAGGCTTTCTCCGCGGGCCGTGTATACGTTCCCGAGGCCGTTCCAGATATTCGACGCCAGGCCGGCGGGACCGGTGAGCGACAAGGCCGTCTGGTAGAGCTCGATCGCCTCGTCGAACCTGCCCATGGTGTAACGGCCGATCGCCAGGTAGTACAAGACCCAGGCCTGATGATACGAATCCCCCAGCTCCTGCCAGATGGGCAAAGCCTGCTCCAGAAAGTCGCGAGCCTTTTCGGCATCGGTCACCGCCCGGGGCTGGGTCAGGAGCGAGCCGAGCACCATCAGGGCTCTCGCCTTGTTCCGGCGGCTTCCCGCGGCTTCGGCCACTGCGAGCCCTTCCTGGTAGGCGCGCAACGCCGCGTCCTTGCCTCCGCTCAGGACGCTCCAGGAATTCCCAATCTCGTACAGGACCTCGAATTCGCCATTGTGATCCTGAGCCTTCCGGAACCGGCTCAACGCCTCCTCGGCCTTCTTGATAGCCTGCTCGTACTCACCCTGGATGCTCAGGTGAATCGCGGCCGCAAGGGCGGCGTCGGCTTCGACCCGGTCCGCGTCCCCTGGGCTGGAGGGCCGCAGCTCTTCGAGAGTCAGCCGGTAAGGCCCCCCGGTCTTCGGGTTGAGCGGAGATACAGCGAACCGGTACCTCCCCGCGGTGGTGGCGATCGTGGAGAGGCGGCCCTCCGAGGCCTCCACGCCGGCAATCTGCTCTCCCGAAGGACCCAGCAACCGGACGTCGAGATCCAGAGGCGTCGCGTCGAAAAAGAAACGAATGTAGGTCCCCTCCCGTAGGTCCAGAGGGATCTCGTCCCGGCCGCCGGGGGGCAGCTCCCGGACGAGGGGCACCCCGGGGCTCAAGGGCCGGGGCTCCACTTTCACGGCGGGCCCGGGGCTCGCGGCGACCGGCGCGGCCGGAGGCGCGGAAGCCGGCTGCGGGCCCGCGGCACAGCCCAGGGCGAGGGCGGTAACCAGGCCCGGCATACACCCGAGCGCTCGACGGAGGATCGAGGCGAGAGCGGCGGTGCGGAGAGACGGGAAAGGCAGGATCTTCACGACGGAATTCTGTCCTGCTAGAGCGGTCCTTATCTTACCCCATCCGGCCGTGGCCGTCCCTACGTCCCTAAATGACGGCCGTGACTGGAGGAAATCGGCTCTCCCCCCTCCATAAGTCCCGCCGGGAAGGATAGGATCTTATGAATGATGGCGAATGACCAGGAGGTGGTCTCACGATACCTGAAGGGTGACAGCGAGGCGGTCGGGACGGTCGACGGCTGGATCTCGCGCGCCGCCTGGCCCTACCAGCGGCGGCTGGCCGACCGCTGGGACGACGTCCTCCAGGACGTCCGGCTGGAATCTCTGGCGGGTCGTGAGCCACACCTGCCTCGACCAGCTCCGCGCCCAGAGCAAATGGAAGTGGTCCGACCTGGACGACCTCGATCCGGCGGACGAGCCGGCCAGCGCGACCACCATCCCGTCGCGCCAGGAGGACAAGGACCTGCTCCTGCGCGTCCTCGACCGGGTGCCGCGGGAGTGCCGGGAGCTCTGGCGCATGATCGTGGCCGGCCTCTCCTACCGGGAGATGAGCCTGCGGATGGATGTGGCGGAGGGGACGCTCCGGGTGCGCGTCCTGCGCTGCCGCGAGAAGGCGGTCGCGGCGCGCCGGGAGCTCCTCGAACGGCGCCCGGGTGACGGGGACCGTAACATCACGGTGAAACGGCCGCCTAATAGAGCGGAGGGTTGAATGCCGATGAACTGTGATGAAGCGATCGAGTACCTGCCCTGGCTCCTGAACGGCAGCCTGGAGGCCGGGGAAAGCGGCGAGGTCCGGCGCCATCTGGCGACCTGCGAGCACTGCCGCGCGGCCCTGAACGACACTCGGGAGGCCTGGACGATCTTCAGCCAGCACCTCCCCAGCGAGGCCCTCGTGGCCCTCGCCTATGGCGAAACCCCGGCGGGGACCGATCCCGCCCTGGCGGAACGCCACCTCGCCGCCTGCCCCGAGTGCGCGGCGGAGCTCGAGCTGGCCCGCACCAGCCGGCACCTGGAGGAGGACGGCAAGATCGCCGTCTTCCCCGGACCCCGCCGGCCGAAGGAGACCTCCGAGACGTCCCGGAGCTGGCGCGCCGCCGCCCTGGCCGCCGGGCTCGCCGGTCTGGTGGCCGGTTCGGGCTGGGTCTACGAATTCCAGCACTCTGTGACTCTCGCCGAGCAGCTCGCGCGAAAACCGGCGCCGGTCCAGGAGACCCGGCCTCTGCCGGCTCCCGCGCCCGCCCCCGGCGGCGGAGAGTCAGCGCAGAAGAGCCAGATCGCCGAGCTCACCCAGGAGGTAACGGAGTCTCAGCAGAAGCTCGACCAGGCCCAGGGACAGCTCGCCGATCTCGACCGGCAGGTCGCCGCGATCCGGCAGCCGCAGATCAACTCGTGGGTCGGGCAGATGGGGAATGACGTGACCCGTGACGCGGAGAGCAAGGCGCAGGAGATCGTCGTCCCCCGGGACCGCTTCGCCACTCCGCTCCTGGAAGTAGACCCGAATGGGGAGCCGCTCCCGCGCGAGATCGAGATCCTCGACGCCAACGGGAAGAAGGTCTGGGAAGGCTCCGGGCTGCGGGCGACTCCCGAAGGGGAATACAGGATCACCTTCCCGCCGGGCTTCTTCCCCGCTCCGGGCCGTTACAAGATCGATCTCTACGCCTCCGTCAACGGCAAACGGGTGCCCCGCGAGAGCTACAAGATCCGGGTCCAGTAGCCCCTAGGCGACGCCGAGGTCGTCCGTCTTCCAGCGCTTATCGATGCCGAGGACGACCTCGCCGGACTTCTCGGCTCCGGCCGTGGCCGGCAGGGTGAAGGCCTTCTCCAGCCGGCGCACCACGCGGTCGTTCTTGAGCAGGCGCGAGGCGTTCTCCCCAGCCTTCACCTCGGTCGAGAGGTTGCTCTGGTAGACCGCCACCCAGAGGTCGAGGTCTCCTGAGCCCACCGCCTTGGCGAGCTTCGCATCCACCTTCACGCGCAGATGGCCGTCCGGCGTCGGCGGCTCGAGCGCCAGGCTCACCCGGCCGGCCGGCTCGGCGGCCAGGGCGTCGTTGATCCGGCCCAGGACCTCCCCCTCCGCATTGCCCACGCACTCGGAGCGGCCGTTCACCACCACCTGCGGCGTGTAGATGCGGTTGGAGTGGAAGACCCGGCCCGCGTAGGCCTTCTGCCGGTCGGACCAGCGGGCGGCGGAGAAGGGGTCGGTCCAGCCGCTGTAGTTCCAGTAGTCGACGTGGAACGAGAGGGGGATCACCTTCCCCTGGTACCTGGCGTCGTGGGCCAGCTTCGAGAGCAGCCGGTCGGCCGGCGGGCAGCTCGAGCAGCCCTGCGAGGTGAACAGCTCGACCACGGCCACCCGGTCCGCGGGCGCCGGTTGCCCGGCCTCTCCCCGCGAAGCGAGGACGGCGAGGGCCAGGGCGAGGAGCGAAAATCGGACGATCGTTCTCATGGGATCAACCTCCAGGAATCCTCATCATGCCAGATACGGGGCGGGTGGGGGCGGTGGCTTTGCCCCCCGAAACGCTTTCCCCCTTCCCGTCATTGCAGAGTGGTAGGATCTGCTCGATCTGGCCTGCCAAAGGAGGAGCCCCATGCAGTCCCTGGCCTCAGCCTCCGTCGTGATCGGCGTCCTCTTCGCCATCGCCGTCTTCTACATCCTCGCCCGCCTGCTCTATAAGAAGGTGGGGCCGGACGAGGCGCTCATCGTCTACGGCCGCAGGCAGATGTTCGGCGACAAGGTCCGGGACGAGAAGGGCGCCGCCGAGGGGTTCCGGATCGTCCGCGGCGGCGGCACCTTCGTTTTCCCCGCCACGGAGCAGTACCGCATCCTCTCCCTGCGCATGATGACGCTGGACATCGACCTCCAGCACGTCTATACGAGCCAGGGGATCCCGATCAACGTCAAGGCGGTCGCCCAGGTGAAGATCAAGGGGGACACCGAGCACATCCGCAAGGCCGCGGAGGGGTTCCTCGGCGTGCCGCCCGAGCAGGTCCGCTCGACCATCCAGGAGACGGTGGCCGGCCACCTGCGCGGCATCATCGGCACGCTGACCCTGGAGGAGCTCTACCGCGACCAGAAGCGGTTCCAGGAAAAGGTCCGCGACGAGGCCCACTTCGATCTCGAGGGGATGGGCTTCGAGTTCAAGTCGTTCGTCTTCCAGGCGATCCAGGACGCCGAGGGGTACCTCGACTCGCTCGGCCAGCCGAAGATCCAGGAGGCCCTGCGCGACGCCCGCATCGCCACCGCCCAGGCCGACCGCGCCGCCAAGCTGGAGGAGGAGACCGCCCGCCAGCAGAAGGAGCAGAAGCGCTTCCAGGTCGACACCGAGATCGCCGACGCCGAGAAGTCCCTGTCGCTCAAGCGGGCCGCCATCCAGAAGGAGGTCGACGTCGCCAGGGCGCAGGCGGTGAAGGCGGGGGAGATGGAGACCAAGGTGCAGGACATCACCATCGCCGACAAGGAGGTCGAGCGCCGCAAGCTGGAGCTCAACGCCACCATCCGCGAGCAGGCGGATGCCAGGAAGTACGAGACCGAGCGGACCGCCGACGCCGAGCAGTACAAGGTCGAGCGCCAGGCGGCGGCCGACCGCAAGCGGCGCGAGGAGGCGGCGCAGGCGGTGAAGGCCGAGGGCCTCGCCAAGGCGGAGGCCGAGTCGGTGATGCGCAAGAACATCGGCCTCGCCGAGGCGGCGGCGATCCAGGCCAAGGGCGAGGCCGAGGCCGCGGCCCGGCGCCTGCTGGCCGAGGCGCTCAAGCTCTACAACGAGGCCGGCCTCTCGATCGAGGCCCTCAAGGTGCTGCCGGAGATCGCGGCGGCCATCTCCGAGCCGCTGTCGCGCGCCGGGGCCACCACGATCATCAGCAACGGCAACGGCCACGAAGGCACCGGCGCCGCCAAGCTGAGCCAGGACGTGGTGCAAGTGCTCTCCCAGCTCTCGCCGATCATGGAGCAGCTCGCGGGGGTGGACCTCAAGCGCTTCCTCCAGGACGTCTCGAAGATCCCCGCGGCGGTGGCCCACACCGCCGGCGGCGAAAGGCTGGTCCGCGTCGAGACCCCGCCGCAGCCGCCGCGGACGACCTCGTAAGGGGCTTTCAGGGATAGACCAGCGATGCTTCCCGCGGCCGACACCCTGCCCGAGCTGGTCCAGCAGCTCGGGTCGACCTACTCCCCCTTCGAGCGGCTGAAGATCCTCAGCCGCGCCTGGCATCTGCTGCGGACGATGACGCCCCAGGAGCGGCTCGCCGTGACCGCCCAGCTCGGGCTGGACCACGCCGATGAGCTCGTCGAAGGGATCGCCAAGCGGAGCGGCCACGAGGCCTCGCCGGCCCTGATCTCCATGATCGAGAAGGCGCAGACCCAGGGGACGGCGCACCTGCCGGCGCTGATCGCCGACCTGCGCGATCCGCAGCGGCGCGCCGAGCGGCTGAAGCAGGGAGCCCAGACGGCCGTGGAGGGCGCTCTGGCCGTCCCGAAACCGGCGCCGCCGAAGCTCGCGCCGCCGAGCCCGCTGCCGCCCATCGAGGCCGCGCCGCTCCCGCCCGCGCCGAAGCTGGCGCCCGCCCCACCTCCTCCCGAGCCGGTGGCGCCGCCGCCCCCGCCCCTGCAGGCCGCTCCGCCCCCGCCGACGCCGCCACCCCCGCCCAGGCCCAAACCGGAGCCCGTGGCCCGGAAGGCGGACAGCGCTCTAGCCGGAAAGCTGAGCGAGGCCTCGTCGCTGACCGGCCGTTTCCAGGTCCTCCGGCGGCATCTGAAGGAGGCCCAGGGGCTCTC
>QHVW01000647.1 GCA_003223675.1 Acidobacteriota bacterium | reverse complement strand
CTTTGCTCCTCGGTTTCGCGGCGCTCCCCGCCGCCGCCCGGCCCAAATCCATCCTCGACGACGAGCAGTTCCGCACCGAGCTCCGGCAGGGGCTCGACCGCCTCTACGACATGGACTACGACGGCGCCAACGCCGCCTTCGTCGAGATCGACAAGCGCTATCCGGACCACCCCGTCGGCCCGTTCCTGCGCTCGCTCCACCCCTGGTGGGAGATCCTGGTCGATCCTGACGACGACGTGCACGACGACGCCTTCCTGGGCTCGATGAGCGAGGTGATCAAGCGCTGCGACCGCCGCCTGCGGAGGGACCCGCAGGACCTCGACGGCATGTTCTTCAAGGCCGGCGCCCTGGCGTTCCGGGGCCGGCTGTACACCGACCGCAAGAGCTGGCTGCGGGCGGCGCTCGACGGCCGCAAGGCGCTCCAGCTCCTGGAGGAGGTCCGCAAGCAGGACCCCGAGAATCCCGACCTGCTGCTGGGGATCGGCCTTTTCGACTACCTGGCGGACGTGGCGCCGCACCAGTACCCGGTCCTCAAGCCCTTCACCCGTTTCTTCCCCCAGGGGAGCCGTCAGCGGGGGCTCGCCGAGATCGCCCAGGCGGTCGAGAAGGGGCACTTCGTGCAGGCCGAGGCGGCGTTCTGCCTGGTGCAGATCAACTACATCTTCGAGCGCGACTTCGCCACCTCGCTCCACTACGCCCGCTGGCTGCGCGACCGCTATCCGGACAACGCGGTCTTCCACGTCTATGAGGGGCGTGCCCTCGCCCAGCTCAACCTCTGGCCGGACGAGCACCAGGACCTCCTCGACGTGCTGACGCGGCAGTCCGAGGGGAAGCCCGGCTACCGCGGTGACGTGATCCAGCAGGCCCTCTACGTGCTGGGGCGGGACGACGTGCGGTGGCGGCAGTTCGGCGAGGCGGTCCCCGTCCTCTCCCGGCTGGAGGGGCTCCCCACCCGCAGCAGCGCCGACCAGGAATACAAGGCCTACGGCCGCCTCTACCGCGCCATGGCCCTGGACGCCCTCGGCCGCCGCGACGAGGCGGTCTACTGGTACAACCGGGCCCTCTCGGCGAGGCCGCCCAGCCAGGTCCGCGACAAGGCGCGGGACTACCTCAGATCTCCGTATCCGGGGTGACGGGGCGCCGCCAGAAGAAGTAGATCAGCCCGCCGGCCGCCAGCGCGACGGCGCCGGCGATCAGGTTCTCCTTCTTGGCGCTCGCCGCGAACACCACGCAGAGCAGGGCGGCGGCGATGGGAATCGCCGACCCGCCGGGGAGGCGGACCGCCGCCTCCCGCGGGAGCTTGCGCCGCAGCACCGGCACGGCCAGGGCGGTGCCGAAGTAGGTGGCCAGCCGCGCCACGGTCGACAGCGTGGCGAGCGCCTCGAAGGAGCCGGTGAAGGCGAGCGGCAGGGCGATGGCGGTCTGCAGCAGGAGGGCCGCCGTGGGCGTGCGGTAGCGCGGGTGGAGGGTGGCCAGGAACCGCGGCCCGAAGCCGTCCCGGGCCAGAGCGTAAAGGTAGCGCGGCCCGGAGAGCACGGTGTTGCCGTTGGTGCCGAGGATCGAGATCACCCCGCCGACCGTCATCAGCAGGCCGCCCCAGGGGAGGAACCGCGCCGCGGCGTCCGCCAGCGGGGTCGCGGAGCTCGCGACGCCGGGGAGCGTCCCCAGGGCCACCCACTGCACGGCGGTGTAGATCAGGGTGACAATGAC
>QHVW01000646.1 GCA_003223675.1 Acidobacteriota bacterium | reverse complement strand
GGGACGGCGACCGTCTCTCCCGCGCCCTGCTCACCCTGCCCGAGGCCCTGCAACGCCTGGGCTACGAGACCTACGGCTTCACGGGGGAGCCCAGCTACTCGAAGGACTACGGCTACGACCAGGGGCTCGATCACCTGGACGATCTCAACCGGGGGGTGGCGGCCTCCGAGCGGCTGGAGCGGATCGGACGGGGCCGGCGGTTCGTCTGGATCCACATCCCCGAGCCGGCGGCGCCGTACATCCACCGCCAGCGCTTCGACGACCGCATCGACACCGGGCGGCTCCAGCTCCCCGACCGGCTCCAGCCGAACGAGCTGGCGCTCTACCTCGATCCCGACACCCCTCTGCCGCCGGCCAAACGGCGCCTCTTCTGGACCATGTACCGCTTCAACGTCGCCTGGGCCGACGACCGGCTGGGCCGGCTGATCCAGGCCCTGCGGTCGAGCGGCGAGTGGGACCGCACGCTCCTGGTGGTGACCTCCACCCACGGCGAGGAGCTGGGCGAGAAGGGGCAGATCCTGAACGGCGGCAACCTCGGGCGGCAGCTCCTGGAGGTGCCGTTCGCCGTCAAGCTCCCCCGGGGCTTCCGCCTCAAGATCGCCGAGCCGCGGGAGCGGCGCATCGCCGCCGCGCGCCTCTGGGCCACCCTGGTGGAGGCCGCGGGGGGCGACGTGCCGCCGGCGGTGGCGCCCAGCCTGTTCCACCACGATCCGGCGCCCGTGCTCTCGGAGCTCTATGGATTGAACGGCGTGAGCCGGTTCTCGCTCGTCGACGGCGACGACCAGCTCTTCTGGGAGTCGCGCTTCGCGCCGCCGGAGCCGGACTACTACCTGGCGCGCCTGGCGATGATGAGCCGGGGCAACGCGGAGCTCGCCCGCGCCGTGCTCAAGGTGCCGCCCGAGAGGATCCTGGACCGCCTGCGGGCGGCGTTCGTGGCGGTGCCGCCGCTCAGCGGCACGGGCCCGCCCCGGCTGTCGCTGGAGCGTTGGGAGACGGAAGGGGGGACCAAGGGCTTCGAGGACCCTCGGCGCGCGGCCGATCTCGCCCGGACCCTGGCCCGGATCTGGAGCTCCTTCATCCCGGCGGAGCGCCCGCCCGGCGAGGAAGCCCGCGAATGGTATACTGCCGAGTCGCCCTGAAGGGGGCGTTCCCCCGGGTCCATAGCTCAGCGGTGAGAGCATCCGGCTCATAACCGGCTGGTCCCTGGTTCGAATCCAGGTGGACCCACTTCCCCCACCTCGCAACGGATATCGGAAGCGGGATGGGGATCGGGTGGTGCGCGGCGGCGGAGCATGATGGTCTTTCTTTGGAGAGGAGCGGACGTTTTCCCATGAATCAGAACCTCCAGAGCATCCTGGAGCTGCAATCGGCGCTGACCCGGCTCCATGAGGCCGATCAGAGGCTGCACGGCATCCCTGACTGGATGCGCGAGCTGCACGAGGAGCACGCGGCTCGCAAGACGGAGATCGAGAAGCTCGAAGAGACGGCCGCCGAAGCCGCCCGGCAGCGGCGGACGGCGGAAGCGGCGGTCCAGGACGCCCAGGAAAAGCTCAAGAAGTACCAGCAGCAGATCAACAAGGTCAGCACCCAGCGCGAATACGGCGCCCTCCTCCAGGAGATCGACACCGTCAAGGGTCAGATCTCGAGCAGCGAGGAGGCTGCCTTCTCGGCGCTCGACCTGCACGAGAAGGCGGAGAAGGAGCTGGCGGCCCTGCGCGAGAGCTTCCGCGAGATCGAGGAGCGCTACGCCGCCGAGATGACCCGCTGGGAGGCGGAGAAGCCCGAGATCGCCCGCCAGGTCGAGGAGCTGAAGGCCCAGGTCGCCGAGATCAAAAGCCGCCTGCCGCGCGGCATCGTGGCGCAGTTCGAGCGCATCCTCGACCGCTATCCGGCCGGGGCCATGGCGCCGGTGCGGCCGATCGAGCGGCCCGGCCAGCGGCAGCGCGAGTGGCACTGCTCGGCCTGCAACTACCGGGTGCGCCCCCAGGTGGTGGTCGAGATCCGCAACGGCGACAGCCTGGTCCAGTGCGACTCCTGCAAGCGCATCCTCTTCTTCCGCGAGGAGGAAGAGGGCTGAGCGCCGGGCTTTCGGTGCCGGAGCGGCTCGCCCGCATCCGGGCCCGCATCGAGAGCGCCTGCGAGCGCGCCGGCCGTCCCCCCGACAGCGTCACCCTGATGGGGGTCAGCAAGACCCAGCCGGCCTCCGCGGTCGCCGAGGCCTTCGCGGCGGGGCTGCGCGCCTTCGGCGAGAACCGGGTCCAGGAAGGGCTCGCCAAGAGCCGCGAGCTGTCCTCCCAAATCGCGCCCGGGATCGAGTGGC
Organism: Acidobacteriota bacterium; assembly: GCA_003223675.1. Taxonomy (GTDB): domain Bacteria; phylum Acidobacteriota; class Thermoanaerobaculia; order Multivoradales; family UBA5704; genus DATARR01. The sequence continues at coordinate 1,036 of QHVW01000646.1, read as the reverse complement.
ACCTCATCGGCCCCCTCCAGTCCAACAAGGTCCGCGCCGCCCTCGGTCTCTTCCGCACCATCCACTCGATCGACCGCCTTGCGATCGCCGAGGCGGTCGAGCGCGAGGCGGAGAAGCGGGGGATCACCGTCACCGGCTTCCTGGAGGTGAACCTGGGCGCCGAGGAGACCAAGCACGGCTTCCCCGCCGAGGAGCTCATCGGAACGGTCAAGCCCCTGGCGGCGTACAAGCACCTGCGCATCGTGGGGCTGATGGCCATCCCGCCCCTGGGCCGGGCCGCCGAGGAGTCCCGCCCCTGGTTCCGCCGCCTGCGCGCGCTGCGCGACGAGCTCGCCGCCCGTCCCGAATGGGCCGGCTTCCCCGGTTGGCTCTCCATGGGGATGAGCGACGACTTCGAGGTGGCGATCGAGGAGGGGGCCACCCACATGCGGGTGGGCACGGCGATCTTCGGGCCCCGGCGGGCGCCGGTGCCGGACCGGTAAATCCACGACAGCAAACGATTTTCCTTGCCTCATGCTAAGATGGCTATCCTTTTTCGAAGTCGATTGTGAGGATTGCCGGCGTTGCGCCGGGCTGTAAGGAGGCACCAGGAATGGCCATCACTCCGCTCGAGATCCAGAAGATGCGCTTCTCGCAGAAGATGCGGGGGTACGACCCGACCGAGGTCGAGGGGTTCCTCTCGCTGCTCGCCGAAGAGCTGGCCGCCCGCATCGCGCAGGCCGAGAAGCTGGAGCGCGAGAACCGCTACTACCGCCAGCGGCTGGAGGAGACCGAGCACCGCGAGCACCAGCTCCAGCACACCCTGCTGCGGGCGCAGAAGGTCTCGGACGACATCACGGCGAACGCCAAGCGCGAGGCGGAGCTGCTGGTCAAGGAGGCCGAGATGGCGGCCGACAAGATCGTGCAGCAGGCGATCGAGCAGTCCACCCGCTTCGAGGCCAAGATCACCGAGCTGCGCACGCACCGCCGCGAGCTGCAGCTCAAGTTCAAGAACACCCTCGACCTCTTCGAGCGCATCCTGGAGGCCGAGATGGAG
>QHVW01000645.1 GCA_003223675.1 Acidobacteriota bacterium | reverse complement strand
AAGACCCTCTCCGTCTGGTCGCAATTCCGGGATGAGGATCTCGCCTTCCGGCCGGAGCCGCGGGCGCGGACGCCCCACGAGCACATGGTCCACCAGTGCATCAGCGAGGACACCTGGCTGAAGAACATGCTGGGCATCGACCTCGGCGAGCCGCCGCTGCCCACCGAGGAGACGCGCCTCGCCTTTTTCCGGAAGTACGCGGACGCCTCGGGCCGGCGCCTCGAAAGGCTGCGCGGGATGCCGGAGGAGTGGTTCGAGGGCGCCACCCGTTTCTTTGACGTCGAGCGCTCCCGCGCCTGGGTGCTGACGCGGCGGATCGCCCACTCCGCCCATCACCGCGGCCAGCTCACCGCCTACCTGCGCCTGCTGGGCCGGAGCCTCTATTCGACCTACGGCCCCACGGCCGACACCGGCGGGCTGTTCCTCAACGGCGCGCCGACGATCTATCGCTATCCGAGCCTGGAAGGGCTGCTGGAGGCCGAGGCGCGCGGCGGAGAGTCGCCGGCGCTGCCGGGACCTGGGGAGAAGAGCCCGACCGAGCGGCCGGCCTAAAGCGGGGTCAAATCAGCGGGGTCAAATCCCTACCGCGAGAGCACCCGCGCCAGCTCGAACAGGCTGAGGTCGAGCGGCTTGCGGTTGGCGACGACGTCCACCAGCGGGGTGGTGACGATCTGGCTGTTGCCGATCCCCACCAGAATGCCGTGCTCCCCCGCGATCAGCCGGTGCACGGCGCCGGCGCCGAGCCGGGTGGCCAGCAGGCGGTCGAAGGCGCCCGGGGTGCCGCCGCGCTGGACGTGCCCCAGGATCGTCGCGCGTAGCTCGAAGCCCAGCCGCTCCCGGTGCTCGGCGAAGTGGTGGATCAGCCGGTCGGCGTTGAATTTCGCTCCCTCGGCCACCACCACTAGGGCGTGCGGCTTGCCGCGCTGGTAGGCCCCGCGGAGCTCGGCGGCGAGCGTGTCGGGATCGATCTCCATCTCCGGGATGATCACCGCCTCGGCGCCGCCGGCCACCGCCGCCGCCAGCGCCAGGTAGCCGCAATCGCGACCCATCACCTCCACCAGGAAGGCCCGCTGGTGGGACGACGCCGTCACCTTGAGCCGGTCGATCGCCTCCAGCGCGATGTTGAGCGCGGTGTCCACGCCGATGGTGATCTCGGAGCCGTAGAGGTCGTTGTCGATCGTCGAGGCGACGCCCACCACGGGGAAGCCGAGCTCGGTGAGCTGGTGGGCCCCGGTCTGCGAGCCGTTGCCGCCGATGACCACCAGGGCGTCGATGCCGTGTGCCCCAAGCTGGCGCACGGCTTCGATGCGTCCCTCCTCGCTGCGGAACTCGGGGCAGCGGGCGCTCCCCAGCATGGTGCCCGCCTGCTGGAGGATCCCCCCGACGTCGCGCGCCTCCAGGTTGATGAAATTGCCCGCGATCAGCCCGCTGAAGCCGCGGCGCACCCCGAAGACCTGAAGGCCCTCGTGGACGCCGGCGCGCACCACGGCCCGGATGGCGGCGTTCATTCCGGGGGCGTCCCCCCCGCTGGTCAAGACGGCGATCCTCTTCATGGCTTCATGGTCTCCTCCGGCCCGTTTCCTCCCGCTCCTACACCTTACAGAAGGTGGGGTGATTGTGCACGCGGGAGGAATATTCTCCGATCCCGCACCCCGCCTGGGGTTGAAACCCCAGGCTAGGGAATACCCGCCCTTGCAGGGCGGTCCCTCTCCCTCTTCTCCCGGTCGGGGGGAGGGCGATGGGAGAAGAGGGCCGGGGTGATGAGGGGTCTTGGGGGGGTGGGCCGTGCTTGACAGCCCCATCCGCTTCCGGAATGCTGCAACTGCGATGCAGACGGAGAGTACATCGACCCCATCCCTCTCGGAGGTCCACAGCTCCGTCGAGATCCCGCGTCAACCTTCCTTCTGGCGGCGCTTTTTCGCGTTCAGCGGCCCCGCCTACCTGATCAGCGTCGGCTACATGGACCCGGGCAACTGGGCTACGGACATCGCCGCCGGCTCCAAATTCGGCTACCGCCTGCTCTGGGTGTTGGTGATGTCGAACCTGATGGCGATCCTGCTCCAGAGCCTCTCGGCGCGGCTCGGCATCGTCACCGGCATGGACCTGGCCCAGGCCTGCCGCTCCATGTTCTCCCGCCGCGTCTCCTGGGCGCTCTGGATCCTCGCCGAGGTCGCCATCGCCGCCTGCGACCTGGCGGAGGTGCTGGGCTCGGCGATCGGCCTGCAGCTCCTGTTCGGCATGCCCCTGCTCGTCGCCGTCTTCGTGACCGCGCTCGACACCTTCGTGCTCCTGCTCCTGCACCACCGCGGAGTGCGGCTGATGGAGGCGTTCATCCTCACCCTGGTGCTGACCATCGGCATCTGCCTGGCCATCGAGGTCTTCCTCTCGAAGCCGCACTGGGGGCAGATGGCGGGCGGCCTGGTGCCGTCGCTGCCGGGCGAGGGCGCGCTCTTCCTGGCCATCGGCATCCTCGGCGCCACGGTGATGCCGCACAACCTCTATCTCCATTCGGCGCTCGTGCAGTCGCGCCGCGTCCAGCACACGCCGGCGGGCATCCGCGCCAGCATCCGCTTCAACACCATCGACTCCTTCG
>QHVW01000644.1 GCA_003223675.1 Acidobacteriota bacterium | reverse complement strand
AGCTTGGCGTCGAGGTTGGACAGCGGCTCGTCGAAGAGGAAGACGGCGGGCTTGCGCACGATGGCGCGGCCGAGGGCCACGCGCTGGCGCTGGCCGCCGGAGAGCTGCTTGGGCTTGCGGTCGAGGAATTCGGTGATGCCGAGGGTCTGCGCCGCCTCGTTGACCAGGCGGTCCATCTCAGGCTTCGGGGTCTTGCGGATCTTGAGGCCGAACTCCAGGTTCTCGCGCACCGTCATGTGCGGATAGAGCGCGTAGCTCTGGAAGACCATGGCGATGTCGCGGTCCTTGGGCGGCACGTCGTTCACCACCCGGTGGCCGATCTCGATCTCGCCGCCGGTGATCTCCTCCAGGCCCGCGATCATTCGCAGGGCCGTCGACTTGCCGCACCCCGACGGGCCCACCAGCACCATGAGCTCGCGGTCCTGGATGTCGAGGCTGAGGTCCGGGATGACCGTGACCGGCCCGTACGCCTTCTTGACGTGGTGAAACGTAACCTCTGCCATGTTTGCCGCTCTCCCAAAGCTTTGTATCGGTCTTCCGCGCCCTTTGTCACCACCCCGCGAGGTGGGAAAAGGCTACCTGACCGCGAAGATCCGCGCGCTTTTCGGCGCCACCGTCACCTCGATCCGCCCTCCCGTCCGCGCGACCGGCTCCCCGGTCCAGACGTCCTTGACCGGAGCGGCCCCCCACTCCGCCGGCACGTCGAAGCCCGCCGGCGCCGGCGCGCTCCCCCGGTTGACCGCCACCACCACGGCGTCGTGGCTCGCCTCGTCCCTTTGCAGGAAGACCAGCAGGTCGCCGTCCGTCGCCAGCGCGGAGTGGACCCCGCGCGCGAACGCCGGGTGGGCGCGGCGGATGGCGATCATCTTCTTGTAGTCGGCCCGCAGCGCCTCGTCCCGCGGCTTGCCGGCCCCCGGCGGGATCTTGCGGTCCCCCCACGGCATGTCGCTGCGGTTGTCCGGCCAGTCCCCTCCGGGGCGGCCGACCTCCTCGCCGTAATAGATCATCGGGATGCCGGACGACGTCATCTCCAGGAGCGCCGCCAGGCGGAACAGCGTCTTGTCCCCCTGGAGCTGGAAGAGCGCCCCGGGCACGTCGTGCGAGGAGAGATAGGGGGAGAGGAGATGGCCGGCGCGCACCTTCTCGCGGGTCTTCAGGTAGTGGTCGAAGGCCGCCGTGCGCCCCCGCCCCTGGACCCAGGCGAGCGCGCTCCCCTGGAAGGAGAAGTCGAAGCCGGCGTCCATCTCGTCACCTGCGAACCAGGGGTCGAGCGACTGCGCGTCGCCCCCCCAGACCTCGCCGATCAGGAAGAAATCCTTCCCCAGCTCCGCGCGGGTGCGCCGCCGGTGCTCCTGCCAGAAGTCGTGCTGCACGTGCTTGACGGTGTCGAGCCGGAAGCCGTCCACTCCCACCCTCTTGGCCAGCCCCAGGTGGGCTTTCATCAGGTAGTCGTCCACCTCGGGGAGCTCGGTCTTGAAGTCCGGGAGCCCGGCGACGCACAGGGTCAGGTCGTCCTGGCCGCAGGTCCCGCCCACGCGGAGCCACCCCTTGAAGCGCGGGTCGTCGAGCATTTTGGTCTCGTAGCCGGCGTGGTTGTAGACCACGTCGAGCAGCACCTTCATGCCGCGGGCGTGCGCCGCGTCCACCAGGGTCTTGAGGTCCCCCTCGCTGCCGAAGCGGGGGTCGAGCTTATAGAAGTCGTCGGCCCAGTAGCCGTGGTACCCCCAGTCGGGGAAGCCCGCGCCGGTGACGAAGCCGTCGATGTTCTTCACCACCGGGGTGATCCAGAGCGCCGTCACCCCAAGGTCGGCGATCTCGTCGAGATGCTCGGTCAGGCCCTTGAGATCGCCGCCGTGGAAGGTCCCCTTGGCGTTGACGTCCACGTTCTGGTCGTTGCCCGGATCGCCGTCGGCGAAGCGGTCGGTGATCACGAGCGGCCGCCGGCGCCCGGAGGGCGGGGGCGCTGCTGCACGAGACGAGGAGGACGGTGGCGGCTGCCGCGAGAGAGCGGCGGAAGGCTCGAACCGGCTCTACCAAGCTGGACCGCAATGGAGATCCCTCCCACGCATACTTTGTTGAAGCCCTTACGGTGGCCGATTCTAGGAATCGGCGACAGCGCTGTCAATCCATCGTTGCGAGACTGAAAACTTCCTGTTTCCAGAAAGATAGGATCTCGGAACGGTCTGCCCTTCGAGGCCTCACCCCCTGGCCCCCTCTCCACTTCGTGGAGAGGGGGAACATGACTGAGGCGACTTGCCGACTCTAGAAAACCTCGATCTCTGGGCCCTCCCTCTCCACGAAGTGGAGAGGGACCGAGGGTGAGGCTTCGGAGGGCAGACCGTCCCCGCCAGCAAGGCGCTTTGGAGGGAATGAGGCCGAGCCCCCGAACGTGTTAGGTTCTAGGAGGTTGAAAGGGAGGTTACGAGTCATGCCCACAGGAATCGGGTTGAGGGGACTGGGACGGATCGGCAGGAACATCTTCCGCATCCTCTACAAGAGCGACGACCTGCGGATCGAGGCGGTGAGCGACGTGGCGGACCCGGCGGCGCTCGCCTACCTGCTCCGCTTCGACACCATCCTCGGCCGGTTCCCGGACGAGGTGAGCATCAAGGACGGCAATCTCTACGTGGCCGGACGCCAGGTCCGCATGCTGACGGAGGAGAAGGGCTCCCAGACGACGCCCCCCTGGGGTGAGCTGGGGGTCGACGTGGTCATCGAGGCCACCTCGAAGTACCGCACCCGCGCCGAGGTGGAGCGCCACTTCGCGGCGGGGGCCAAGCGGGTGATCCTCTGCTCGCCGCCGGCCGAGCCGCCGGACTTCACCGTCGTCTTCGGAGTCAACGAGGACCAGCTCCGCCCCGAGCACCGCATCGTCTCGGTCGCCTCGGCCACCGCCATCGCCGCCGGGCCGGTGCTCAAGATCCTCGACGGCGCCTTCGGCGTCGAGCGGGCCTTCCTCACCACCGTCCACGCCTTCACCAATCAGCAGCGGCTGGCCGACGTGCCGGACGACGATCCGCGCCGGGGGCGGGCGGCGGGGGAGAACATCATCCCGCAGGAGACCCACGCGGCCGATCTGCTGGCCGAGCTCCTGCCGGACCTCAAGGGCAAGATCTCCGGCTACTCGCTGAACGTGCCGGTCGCCAACGGCTCCGTGGTCGACCTCGTCTGCTGGCACCAGCGGCCGGTCACCGTCGAGGCGGTCAACGAGGTGATCCGCACCGCCGCCGCGAGCGACGGCCTCAAGCACATCCTGGGCTACGAGACCGAGCCGATCGTCTCCTCCGACATCCTCCTCTCCGAGGATTCGGGGACCTTCGACAGCCTCGGCACCATGGTGCTGGGCAACGAGGTCTCCAAGACCCTGACCTGGTTCGACAACGGCTGGGGGTACGCCCACCGGGTCATTGACCTGCTCCGCCGCTTCGAGCAATTCGACCTCAAGGAGGCCGCAGCATGAGCGTCAAGATCGGCATCAACGGCTTTGGCCGCATCGGCCGCAGCGTCTTCCGCATCCTCTCCGACCGCAGCGACGTCGAGGTGGTGGCGATCAACGACCTGTTCGAGAACCAGCAGCTCGTCTACCTCCTCAAGTACGACACCGTGATGGGGGTCTTCGAAAAGGAGGTCCGGGCCGACGACGACTTCATGTACGTGAACGGTCACCAGATCGCCATGACGGCGGAGAAGGACCCTGCG
>QHVW01000643.1 GCA_003223675.1 Acidobacteriota bacterium | reverse complement strand
ACCTCCGGAGGTTATCCAAGCGCCTGGCACCCCGAGGAGGACCCCGAGGAGGAGGAGGAGGCTCTTTTCCCGTTTCTACAGTTGTCTCGCAAATGCGATGGGCAGCACCCTGTACTTGTAGATACCTCGAACGGGGTGTCTGTCCGTCCCCGGGCCCGGGCGCGAAAAAACCTTGAACCGGCTGCTCTCGCAGCAGCCAGGAGGTGTGCATGAACAGGCACTTCAGCCGGGCGACCGTGTGCGGGATCCTCCTCCTCACCCTGCTGGCCTTTTCCGCGCGGGTCCAGGGCGCACCACGGCCGGCGGTACAGCCGGCGCCGGCACCAGCGCCGGCACCGATCCCCCTGCCGAACCCGAACAACTTCGTGTCGAACCTGGACGTCCGCTGCTACCGGATCAACCGGCCCATCCAATTGCGGCTGGACCATCTCAATCCGCTGTTCGTCTCGAAGGGGCTGCCGCCGGAGCTGGTGGACCTCGATCCCCATCAGCTCTGCGTCCCGGTGTACAAGAACGGGTACGTTCCACCGTCGGACGCGCTGCCGTTCCTCCAGTACGTGGACTGGCGGTGCTACGGCATCAACGGCCCGCCGCTCAACCTGCCGCTGCGGTTGACGCACCTCAATCCCGTGATCTCCCAAATGTTCGGTGCCACGGACGACGTCACGGTGCAGGAGCCGCAGCAGCTCTGCGTGCCGGTGGCGAAGACCGACGCGCAGACCGGCAAGTCGGCCATGCCACCGCCGGACGTCCTGCGCCTGATCCAGTGGCTGGACGTCAAGTGCTACCGGGTGGACAGCAACCGGGCCATCGGCGGCGAGCCGATCCAGCTCAACCACCTCAACCCGCTCCTCGTCGGCAATCCTCCGGACCCGGAGACAGCCTATTTCGTGGGGCCGGCGCCGTTCCAGCTCTGCGTGCCGGTGGCCAAGAACGGGAGCTATCCCCCGACGGACGTCCTGCCGATCATCCAGAATTCCGACGTCCTCTGCTACAGGCTGCGGGGCCAGCCGCTCAACCGCACGCTCAAGCTGACCCACCTCAACCCCGTGCTGACGAGTCAGCCTCCGGAGACCGTGTCGGTGACGGACACCCAGAAGCTCTGCGTGCCGGTGTCCAAGGCCGACCCGCCGCCCCCGCCTCCGCCGGGCAGCAGCCAGTAACGGCGGCAGGCCGGGAAAGCATACCCGGAGGGCGGCCCGCGAGCCGCCCTCCGGAAAGGGATGAGCTACACCGTCTGGGTGGGGGTCTGGGCGGGGGCCGCCGCTTTGGCCTTCCGCGGAGCGCGATTGCCCGCCTTGAGAGGACGGACTCCGAACTTCACCAGCTCATCGCTGGAGAACCCGAAGCTCCCCTTGAGATGGGACGCCGCCCGGCTGCGCAGGACCTGGCCCTTCTTCTCCACCTCCTGGCGGCGATGGACGACGTCCTGCAACTGGCTCCGCGCGGCCTCCTGCTGGCTATCCAGCCCCTTTGCCTCGGCGATCAGCGCGTCGAGCGCCGTGACGATCTCCTGCAGGTACGGCATGTCCTGCAGGTGCGGCTTGAGGTTGGTGTTGATCAGCTCCCACTCCGTGATCTTCTTCGCAAACGTCTGTGACTTACGCATGGCTTTTCTCCTTGAAACGATTAGGGTTGTTACGACTCTCTGCGTGAACGGACATCCCGGTCCGGCATGGGCCTTCCCGCCGCCCCTGCCGGGTATGCTCGGTTGCGTCTTTTCGAGCCCCCTCGGAGGCCCCCGAATCCTCTTCATGCGGATACTCCTTTCCTGGTCCCGAGAAGCCGTCTCGCCTCCCAGGAGCATCAGATTGCTCTCACCTGC
>QHVW01000380.1 GCA_003223675.1 Acidobacteriota bacterium | reverse complement strand
ACCACGCCCAGCAGGACGGCGGTCACCAGCAGGCGGACCCGGATGCCGGCCACCAGCAACATGCCGATCAGCAGGGGCGCGTACATGGCGGCGCCCCCCATGTCGGGCTCGATCGCCACCAGCACCATGGGGAAGGCCACGATGGCCACGCCGGTGAGAATCTGGCGGAATTCGAGCACGCGGTTGTTGAGGCTGGCCAGGTAGCGGGCCAGGAAGAGGCCGGTGGCGATCTTGGCGAACTCCGACGGCTGGAACTGGAAGCCGCCGAGCTTCAGCCAGTTGGCCGCGCCCCCGTGCTTGGAGCCGAAGGCGAGCACCGCGACCAGCGACACGATCCCGAATACGTACAGCACCACCGAGAGGTCGAGCAGCACGTGGTAGTCGATGCTCATGGAGATCACCAGGAGCACCAGCCCGATGGCCACCCACCCCGCCTGGCGGGGGAAGTAGTCGACCGGCATCTCGGAGCTCGCGCTGTGCACGGTGGCGAGCCCGATCGCCGCCAGGAGGAGGGCGGAGAGGATCAGCCCGCCGTCGATCGACGACAGCAGCCGCAGCCGCGGCCGCTCCTCAGTTATCGGATGGCTTCCCGTTATCGATCCCGAAATACTTGGCATAGAGGGCCTGCGCGATCGGTGCGGCCACCTTGGATCCGCCGCCGCCGTGCTCGGCGAAGACGGTCACCACCAGCTCCGGATTGTCGGCCGGGGCGAAGGAGGTGAACCAGGCGTGGTCGCGGTATTTGAAAGGTAGATTGTGCTCCTCGGTGCGCTGGGCCTGGGCGATCACCTGCACGGTGCCGCTCTTGCCCGCGATCTCGATCCCCGGCAGGCGGGCCGAGCCGTAGGCCGTGCCGCCCGGCTCGTTGACCACCCCGTACATGCCGCCGCGCACGATGCGCAGGGCCTCCGGAGCGAGCTCCACGTGCTCCGGGGGAGGGAGCTTGGCGTCCTTCACCAGATGAGGGACGACCTTGTAGCCGCCGTTGGCCACCATCGCGGTGAGCTCCGCCATCTGGAGCGGAGTGACCAGCACCGGCCCCTGGCCGATCGAGACCGAGATCGTCTCGCCGGGGTACCAGCGCTGGTGGCGGACCTTCTGGCTCCAGGCCTCGTCGGGCACGTTGCCGCGCTTCTCCCCCTCGATGTCGATGCCGGTGAGCGACCCGAGGCCGAACAGCCGGGCGTACTTGGCGATCTTCTCGATCCCCATCTTCTGACCCAGCGTGTAGAAGTAGGTGTCGCAGGAGAGCTTGATGGCGTTGTGGGCGTCCACCGTGCCGTGCCCCCCCTTCCGCCAGCAGCGGAACGGCCGGCCGTAGAAGATCTTCGAGCCGGTGCAGAGGACCGTGGTGTGGGGGTCGAAGTCGTGGTCGGTCATGCCCGCCGTGGCCATCACGATCTTGAAGGTCGAGCCCGGCGAGTAGGTGTTCTGGATCGTCCGGTTCTGGAGCGGATGGTTGGGGTCGTCGATCAGCGCCTGCCAGTCGGCCTGCTGGAGCCGGCGGGCGAACAGGTTGGGGTTGAAGGCCGGCGCCGAGACCAGGGCCAGGATCTCGCCGTTCCTGGGGTCCATGGCCACCACCGCCCCCACCTTCTCGGGACCGTCGAGCCAGCGGGCGGCCTCCTGCTGGAGGTCGTTGCCGGGGACGGCGGGGATGCTCTTGTACTCCTGGAGGAGCTGGCCGCGGCTGTCGACCACCACCACCCGCTCGCCGTCCTTGCCGCGCAGCTCGGCGTCGTAGGTCTGCTCGATGCCCTTCTTGCCGATCATGTCCCCCGGCTGGAGGGCGCCGTTGGCCTTCTGGATCTCGTCCAGGGTGGGCTCGCCCAGGTAGCCGAGCACGTGGGCCGTCTGCTCGCGGTGGCGGTAGAGGCGCTGGTGCTGGACCTCGACCTCGAACTCGGGGTATTCGAGCCCCTCGACGCCGAAGCGCGCCACCTCGGAGAGGGAGAGGTTCTCGGCCAGCAGCACCGGCTTGAACGAGGGGATACCGCGGTATTTCTGGAGGATCTGCTGCAGGTCGGTCACCGGGCGGCCGAGCACGCCGGAGGCGAACCAGAGGCTGTGGTCGATGTTGGTCGTCCGGCTGCGGTCGATCATCAGGCTGTAGCTGGGGACGTTCTCCACCAGCAGCCGCCCCTTGCGGTCGAAGATCAGGCCGCGCGGGGCCTTGATCGGCAGCTTGCGCAGCCGGTTGTTCTCGGCCAGCTCGCGGTAGTAGTCCCCCTGCACGAGCTGGGTGAACCAGAAGCCGGTGGCGATCGCCACGATCAGGCCGGTGACGACGGCGGTCAGCACGCGCACGCGGCTGACCAGATCGTCTCGATGCTCACGAACCACCTGCATGTCACTACCTCTTTCAATCCAGACGAAGCTTGCTCATGCGCCCGCGGCGGCGCGCCTCCGCGGAGCGGCGCCAGCTCCCTCCCGCGACGTAGACCACCATCCCGAGGAGCCCGCAGGACGCCGCGCGGATGGCCGTCCAGAGCGGGCTCGGCGTCTCCGGCGTGGGGAGCAGCACGAAGGCGAGCCCGAGGACGATCACCTGCTGGAGCACGGAGGCGAAGCCGACGAGCGCCAGAACGCCGGTCGGCCGCTGGATCACCAGCCGCTGCGCCAGGCGCGCCGTGGCGTAGCCGATGATGGTATCAGCGAATCCGAACAGACCGAAGGGCCCGCTGGTCAGGGTGTCCTGGAGGAGCCCCACCAGCATGCCGACCAGCAGCGCCGAGAGCGAGCTCCCCTCCAGGCCGTAGAGCGCCACCACCACCAGGAAGACGTCGGTGGCGCGGGCGAAGTCGGGCCAGAGCCGCACGCCCACGAAATGGACCAGCGCGGCGAGGACGACGGCGGCGAGGAGCTTAAGGCTTCGCACCGGGAGCGGCCTCTTTGAGGGTCTGTGGCACGGCCTGATAGTCCAGCAGATAGACCTGGTCGAGCGTGCCGAAGTCGACGGCGGGGGCGACCTGGATGCGGTGGAAGAGCTGCCCCCCGGCCTCGACGGCGATCACCGTGCCGATCGGGATGCCGCGCGGGAAGACGCCGTCGATGCCGGCGGTCAGCACGCGGTCGCCGGGCCGCACGTCGGCCTGCAGGGGGACGTAGTCGAGCTCCAGCCCGCTCCCCCGGCCGGTGCCGCGCACCACCCCCTGGCGGCGGGTGCGCAGGATCATGCCGCCGACCGCGGCGGCGCGGTCCGTGAGGAGCTGGACCTTGGCATAGGGGCCGGAGACGGTGATCACCCGGCCGACCAGCCCGCCGGGGGAGAGCACCGGCTGGTCCTTGCGCGCCCTCTCCTTGCCCGTGTAGAGGATCATGGTGCGCAGCCACGAGGTGTGGTCGACGTAGACGATGTCGACCGCCCGGATGCGGCCGGCGGGAGGGGTGGAGTAGCGCATGGCGCTCCCCAGGCGGAGCATCTCCCCCTCGACGTCGGTCAGCCGCAGGAGGCGCAGGCGCAAGACCGCGACCTCCTCGCGGAGCCGCCGGTTCTCGTCGACCAGGGTGCCGCGCAGCTTCACTCCTTCGCGGGCGTCTTTGAGCCCCTCGGGGATCGACGCCACGCCGCGGGCCATGGGCCCCAGCAGGCGCAGGCCCACGGCCTCCAGCCGCGTCTGGCCGGCCCGCGCCCCCTGGACCGCCAGGTAGACGAGCTGGCCCACCAGCACGACGATCAACACCCAGCCGGTGCGGCGCTCGTCCACAGCTCAGGACCGATTCGGATCCGGGTTACCGGATGGAGACCTTGCGCAGCAGGTCGATGTCGGACAGCACCCGGCCGGTGCCGAGCACCACCGAGGCCAGCGGATCCTCGGCGAGCACGACCGGCAGGCCGGTCTCGTCGCGCAACCGCTGATCGAGATTGCGCAGCAGCGCCCCGCCGCCGGAGAGGACGATCCCCTTGTCCATGATGTCGGCCGACAGCTCGGGAGGGGTGCGCTCGAGGGCCATGCGCACGGCCTCGACGATGGTGGCGACCGGCTCGGCCAGGGCCTCGCGGATCTCCTCGTCGGAGATCGTCAGCGTCTTGGGCACCCCTTCGACCAGGTCGCGCCCCTTGATATCCATCCTGAGCTCCTCCTTGAGCGGATAGGCGGAGCCGAGCTGGATCTTGATCTGCTCGGCCGTGCGCTCGCCGATCAGCAGGTTGTACTTGCGCTTGAGGTACTGGATGATCGCCACGTCCATCTCGTTGCCCGCGATGCGCACCGAGCGGCTGTAGACCGTGCCGGCGAGCGAGATCACGGCCACGTCGGTGGTGCCGCCGCCGATGTCCACGATCATGTTGCCCGACGGCTCGGTGATCGGCAGCCCCGCGCCGATGGCCGCCATCATCGCCTGCTCGACCAGGAAGACCTCCGAGGCCCCGGCCCGCATCGCCGAGTCGCGCACGGCGCGCTTCTCCACCTGCGTGATCTCCGACGGCACGCCGATGACGATGCGCGGGTGCACGTACATCTTGCGCCCGTGGGCCTTCTTGATGAAGTACTCGAGCATCCGCTCGGTCACCTCGAAGTCGGCGATCACGCCGTCCTTCATCGGCCGGATCGACTCGATGTTGCCCGGCGTGCGGCCGAGCATCTCCTTGGCCTCGCTGCCGACGGCCTCGATCCGGTTGGTGATCTTGTTGATGACGACGACGGAGGGCTCGCGCACGACGATACCCTGACCACTGGCGAAAACCAGGGTGTTGGCGGTGCCGAGATCGATGGCCAGGTCTTTGGAGAAATAGCGTAACAGGGACGCGAGGGGCATCAGCCTTCTTGATCCTTCCGGAAAAGCCCGCCGCGGCTTGCGGTGGCGGCGGGAGAGTTTACGGGATTTCGGCCGTCCTTTTCGGGATTTTTCAGATTTCAGGGGCTTTCGACGAACACGCGATGCCGGCGGACGGTCTCGTTCCCCCACGCGTTCCGCGCGCGGACCTCGATGATGTTCCAGCCCTCTTTGCTCAGTTGGACGGCCTTGGTGAACGAGCCGTCCGCTCCGAGAGCGACCTGCTCGCCGTTGACCTCCACCCGCGCCCCCGGCTCCGTGCGGCCGTTGACCATGGAGATACTACCGTAGGTTTTGATGTCTCCGAGGTCAAGCTCGGGCGGAGCCGCGTCCTGCTTCTCGCCGCCGCCGCCGCGCGCGGCGGAAGCGACGCGGAACTTCCGCGGCTCGCTCCAGGGCCCCTGCAGGCCGTCCGTCCCGAAGGCGGCGACCCGCCACTGGAAGCTCCCCTCGCCGCGCAGCCCCAGGGTGGCCCGCGTCTTGGTCCGGTTCCCGGCGTCGATGACGTTGTCGACGAACAGGTGATTGCGGGAGACCTGGAGGGAGTAGCGGGCGGCGCCGGACACCGGCTGCCAGGCGAGGACCAGCTTCTTGGTCGCGTCGAGGTCGAGCAGCAGGTCGTCCACCGGCTCGACCGGCTCGGGCTTACCCGGCATCGCCTTGGGCTCGGAGAGCAGGTCGCCCGTCTGCACCACCTGCTGGAGAGCGCCGACCTGGCGGGTCATGCCGCCGCTCGAGGACAGCTCCATGCCTCCCCGGTAGGCGCCGAAGCGCCCCTGGCTGCTCCCCTTGTCGACGGCGACGTAGGCCTCGGACGACTCCTTGACGCGGGCCACGGCGCCCGGCGTCTTGACGTTGCTGCCCGTGCTCTGCGAGGTGCTCAGGTTGACCCAGCCGTACTGCATCTCGATCGACTGCTCCGGCCCGCTTCCGCCGCCGCCGCTCCGCGGCGAGACCACGAGCTGGGTGTTGGGCTGCACCGTGTAAAGCGTGCCGTCCTGGAACATGACCACGGCCGAGCCGTTCTCCGCCGTCCGCACGGTGTCGCCCGACTGGAGCTGGACGCGGCTGCGCGCCTCTTCCCAGTCCCCCCCGGAGCCCCGCCGGAGCTCGACATCCCCCTGGAGGCTGACGAACTGCGCCTGGCTGGCGCCGCCGCGCAGCGCGAGGGCGTCGACGATCGACTGCAGCACGTCGCGGCTGTGCCTGCCGCGGTCCCGGGCGGCGCCGAGGTCCCGCGCCTCCAGCCGGGCCTTCGCCTCTTTCAGGCTCTGCGCGCCGTCCGCGAGCTCGGCGGCGAAGCCGGTGGCCACGCGGGGCTCGTTGCTCAGCCGCTGGCGCAGGGCCTCGGCCTGGCTGATCATCGCCTCGGCCTCCTGGCGCAGCGAGCTCCGGTCGAGCTGCCGGTAGACGTAGACGCCGAGCCCGGCCAGGGCGAGCAGCAGCAGGAGCAGACCCCAGCTCTGCAGGGTCTCCACCGAGACGCTGTACCAGTCCTTTCCCTGTCGGTCAGCCTTCTGAACGGGCTGGGCAGGCACTTCAAATCCCTTTCATGTAGGAAGGTCAATATAACACAGAGCTGACGTGGACCGTTCGGGGACCAGGGTTGTCTGGCGGGCGCCGCGCTGCTACAGTGTCGGGTCCCTCCTGATGGAAGGAGCAAGGGAGCCCGTATGCTCAAGGTATTTCGAGACAATCTGAAGAACCTCGCCTGGATCCTCTGGGTGATCATCGCCATCTTCGTCCTCGCCATCGCCGCCGACTTCGGCGCCAGCGTGCGGGGGCGCGGCAGCGCCGACACCGTCGCCAAGGTGGGCAGCGAGACGGTGTCGCAGGCGGACTTCAAGCGCGCCTACCAGCGCCTGAGCGAGATGTACCGCCAGGTCTACGGCGGCCAGCTCCCGCCGGGGATGGAGAAACAGCTCTACCAGCAGACGCTGAGCCAGTTGGTCGTCCAGAAGACCCTGTTCCTGGAGGCGCGGCGGCTCGGCCTCTCGGTGACCGACGGCGAGCTGCGGGACCGCATCCTCGCGATCCCCGGCTTCAAGGACGAGCAGGGAAACTTCATCGGCGAGGCGGCCTACACGCGCCTGTTGCAGTCCAACCAGATCACCATCGCGGACTTCGAGAACGAGCTCCGGAGCGAGATGCTGATCAAGAAGCTCAACGACGCCCTGGCGGCCAACCTCTACGTCAGCGAGGACGAGATCCAGCACGCCTACCGCGACCAGGTCGAGCGGGCGAAGATCCGCTATCTCCAGGTGCCGCGCGCCCGCTTCGCCGCGCAGGCGGCGGCGACGCCGGAGGAGGTGTCGGCCTACTATCAGGCCCACAAGCAGGAATTCAGCCTGCCCGAGCAGCGCGACATCGCCTACCTCCTGGTGAACGGCTATCAGCTCGCCGATCAGGTGAAGGTGAGCGACCAGGACCTCCGGAGCTACTACGACGCCCACAAGGCCGAGTTCTCCCAGGAGGAGCAGGTCAAGGCGCGGCACGTCCTGGTGATGGTCAACGACCAGCGCAACGACGCGCAGGCGCAGGCCCGCATCGCCGAGGCTAGAAGCAAGATCGAGGGGGGCGCCGACTTCGCCGCCGTGGCCCGCGAGTACTCCGACGACACCGCCTCGAAGGCCAACGGGGGCGATCTCGGCTGGTTCGGCCGCAACAAGATGGTCAAGGAGTTCGAGGACGCCGCCTTCAGCGCCCAGCCGGGCAAGCTGGTGGGACCGGTGAAGTCCTCCTTCGGCTACCACCTGATCGAGGTCACCGACAAG
Source organism: Acidobacteriota bacterium (assembly GCA_003223675.1). GTDB lineage: Bacteria > Acidobacteriota > Thermoanaerobaculia > Multivoradales > UBA5704 > DATARR01. The sequence goes on along the minus strand of QHVW01000380.1, from coordinate 1,789 downwards.
CGCCCCGCCGGCCAGCAGCCCTTCGACGCGGTCAAGGAGCAGATCCGCGTCCGCCTCAACGCCGAGCGCTCCGGGAGCCTCGCCGAGAGCAAGGCCAAGGACCTCGCCACCCGCCTCAACGCGAAGAAGCCCGCGGACGCCAATGCCCTCAAGAGCCTCGCGGCCCAGAATCCGGGCGTGACCTTCGGCGAGGCCAAGATCGGCGCCACCGACCCGGTGCCGGGCGTCGGCATGGGCCTCAGCACCCCCGCCTTCTCCCTCAAGAAGGGGGAGGTCTCGCAGGCGATCCAGATCCCGCAGGGGTGGGGCATCGTCTACGTCAAGGACCTCATCGCGTCCCACGTGCCCGAGCTGAAGGAGGTCGAGCCCAAGGTGCGGGCGGCGGTGGCCAACCAGAAGCTCCAGCAGATGACGATGAAGGCGCTGGAGGACGCGAAGCGCCAGATCGCCCAGGGCAAGACGCTGGACCAGGTGGCCGCGGAGCTGGGCGTGCAGGCCCGCGAGACCCCCGAATTCGGCGGCCAGGCGGCGGTCCCCGGCATCGGCTACAACCCCGAGCTGACGAAGGCCGTCATGGCCCTCCAGACCGGCCAGGTCGGCGGCCCGGTCGCGGACGCTCAAGGGGGGCTGCTCTTCCAGGTGACCGACCGCAAGGGGTGGGATCCGAAGCAGTACGCCGCCAACCGCGAGCAGACCCGCTCGACCCTCCTGCAGCAGAAGGTGGGGGAGGTCGAGGGCTCGCTGGTCCAGCAGCGGGAGCGCGATCTGAAGGTCTCCTACGACCAGCGGTTCCTCGAGCAGCTCGGCATCGCGGCCCCGCAGGCGGGGGCCTGAGACTTGTAGGGGCGGCCCTATGTGGCCGCCCTGCTACCCACACCCAGGGCGGCCACATAGGGCCGCCCCTACATCCTCTACAATCTCTCAGCATGATCGGCTATCTCCAGGGCACCCTCCTCCGGGCCGATCCGGAGCGCCTGCTGCTCGACGTGCACGGGGTCGGCTACGAGGTCAACGTCCCCCTCTCCACCTGGTACGAGATCGAGAAGCGGCGCGACGAGCCCGTCCGCCTGTTCATCCACACCCACCTGCGGGAGGACGGCATCGCCCTCTTCGGCTTCTGGACCGAGCGCGAGAAGGCGCTGTTCGAGAAGCTGATCGGGGTCAACGGCATCGGCCCCCGGCTGGCGCGGGTGATCCTCTCCGGGATGGCGCCGGACGACCTGCTGGGCGCCATCGCCCGCGGCGACCTCGGGCGCCTGGCGACCATCCCCGGCGTGGGCAAGAAGACCGCCGAGCGGATGGTCCTGGAGCTGCGGGAGAAGATGCGGGAGCTGGCCGCCGGCCTCCCCGACGAGGAGGCGGCGGGCGCCGCGGCGCCCGCCGATCAGGACGTGGTCTCCGCCCTGGTCAACCTCGGCTACAAGGCCGGCCTCGCCGAGCGGGCCGTCGCCGAGGTGCGCCGCGAGAAGCCCGACGCCGCCTTCAATGATCTGCTGCGGGCCAGCCTGAACCGGCTCTCCAGGGCGTAACCCTCACCCTACCCTCTCCCGTCCTCTCCCACCTCCCTCACCGGGAGAGGGAAAGATGCGGCTAGAATGGCGCCATGTCCGCCGTTGACGACCGTATCCTCTCCGGGGTCCCCGATCCGGAGGATCTCGGCGTCGAGCTGTCGCTGCGCCCACAGCGGCTCGACGAGTACATCGGCCAGAAGAAGGTCATCGACAACCTGCGGGTGTTCATCCGCGCCGCCCGCGAGCGCCGCGAGGCGCTCGACCACGTCCTCCTCTTC
>QHVW01000642.1 GCA_003223675.1 Acidobacteriota bacterium | reverse complement strand
GATGACGGCTTTTTTGGCTTCCCGGGCGGTCATCTTTCCTGGATGGCCGTTTTTTTGGCTTCCCGGGCCTCCGGGTTGCTTCCCGAGCCGCCATCCTGGGCTTTTTTCCCGCCGGGATTCTTCGGAGCCCGCGATCCTGGAGATTTGGCGATCCGGATTGTGCATCCCTCGGCATCCACGGCTCAGATCCCGGAATCCTGCCTAGAATACCTGAAGGGGACCTTCAAGTCTAGACGGTACTTTTTCATTGCGCCCGCATAACGCCACTTGACAAGGCGGCGGGGCGTCTCTACCATGGCGCCCTCCTGCCGTGCAGCAAGGGGCAGGGCGAGCTCTTTGACAACTGAATCGAAGCAGGGCCCTCCGCCCCCCTCAGGGCTGGGCCAGGGGGAGACTGACGGTGAAGGTCGCCCCCTGGCCTTCCCCCGGGCTGTCCACGGAGATCGTCCCGCCGTGCCCCTCGACGATGTGACGGGCAATGGCGAGCCCCAGGCCCAGGCCTCCCTGGCGGCGCCCGGGTCCCTCCTCTCCCTGGCGGAAGCGCTCGAAGACGTGGGGGAGGAACGCCGCGGAGATCCCGTCGCCGGAGTCGCGGACGGTGATCCGGGCCTCCTCGCCGTCGCGCTTCAGGCTCACCGCGATCGCTCCCCCGCCGGGGGTGAACTTGACGGCGTTCGAGAGCAGGTTGGCGACGACCTGGTGGAGGCGGTCGGGGTCCCCGGCCGCCATCTCCAGCGGCCGGTGGAGATCGGCCGTCACGGCGATCGACTTGGCCTCGGCGGCGGGATACATGGCGTCGAGCGCCTTCTCCACCACCTGGTCGAGATCGATCGGGTGGAGGTCGAGCCGCAGGTTGCCGCTGGCGACACGAGCGCTGTCGAGGAGATCGTCGATGAGCTGCGCCTGCGCCCGCGCGTTGCGCTCAATGACTTCCAGGGCCCGGGCCTGGGCCTCCTTGTCGAGCTTGCCGCTGTTGATCAGGCTCACCCAGCCGAGCATGGCGTTCAGGGGGGTGCGCAGCTCGTGGGAGACCATGGCGATGAGCTCGTCCTTGGCGCGGTTGGCCGCCTCGGCCAGATGGCGCGCCTCCTGCGCGCGGACGAGGCGGACCCGTTCCTCCTCCATCCGCCGGTGCTGGACGGTATAGCGGATCGAGCGCTCGAGCCCGGCGGCGCTGATCTCCCCCTTGACCAGGTAATCGGCGGCGCCGGAGCGCATGGCCTCCAGATCGATCTCCTGGTCCCCCTGGCCGGTCATCAGGATGATTGGGGTGATGAAACCGGGCGCTCCGGCGTGGGCCTCCCGCGCCTCGCGCAGGAGCTCGAGCCCGGTGTGCGCGCCGAGCCGGAAGTCGAGGAGGCAGACGTCGAAGCGATCCTCCAGCACCCGCAGGAGCCCCCGCTCGTAGGTGGGCGCCCATTCGAGCTCGAAGCGCTCGCCGCCGATCTCGGCCAGCAGATCGCGGGTGAAGACGTAGTCGTCTTCGTCGTCCTCGATCAGGAGCACCCGGAGGCGGTCCATGCTCAGCTCGGCAGCTCGACGAACTCGATCCAGTAGCGGCCCAGCACCTTCATCAGCTCGACGAGCCGCTCGAAGGTGACCGGCTTGGTGATGTAGGAGTTGGCTCCCAGGTCGTAGCTGCGGAAGATGTCCTCCTCCGCCTTGGAGGTGGTCATCACCACGACCGGGATCCGCTTCAGGTCGGGGTCCGCCTTGATCTCGCGCAGCGCCTCGCGGCCGTCCTTGCGGGGCATGTTGAGGTCGAGCAGGACCAGACCCGGGCGGGGGGACTCCTCGGGGTCCGTGTAGCGTCCCCGCCGGTGGAGGTAGTCGAGCAGCTCCTCTCCGTCCTCGACGCAGCGCAGCTCGTTGACCACCCGCCCCTCGGTGAGCGCCTCCCTCACCAGCAGCCGGTCGTCGGCGTCGTCCTCGGCCAGCAGGATGACGATCCCCTTCCCTTGCGGCTTCATGACGTGCTCTCTCCTTGCGTCTGGCGGACGGGCAGCGTGACGAGGAACCGGGCTCCCTCGCCCGGCGCGCTCTCGGCGGTGAGAGTCCCTCCGTGCCGTTCCACGATTCTACGGCAGACGGCGAGCCCCATCCCCGTCCCCTCGTATTCCTGGCGGCCGTGGAGGCGCTGGAAGGGGGTGAAGATGCGGTCCAGGTACTTCATGTCGAAGCCGATGCCGTTGTCCGCCACCACGATCCGGGCCCGCGGAGGGCCGCCGCCGGCGAGGAGCGATCCCGAGACCTTTACGTGGGGCGGCTCGCCGTCGCGGTGGAACTTGAGGGCGTTGCCGATGAGGTTCTGCAGGAGCTGCCGCATCTGCAAGGGGTCGGCGTCGAGGGTGGGCAGATCGTCGACCTCGACCCGGGCACCGGTCTGCTCCACCCTCACCTCCAGGTCCGAGAGCACCTCGCGGGCGATCTGGCCGAGGTCGGTGGTCACGAACGGCTGCCCCTTGGAGGTCACGCGCGAGAAGGTGAGCAGGTCGTTGATCAGGACGTGCATGCGGTGGGCCGCGCGCTGCATGCGCTCCAGGTAATCGACCCCCTCGGGCCCGAGCGCCTCGCCGTGCTTGCTGCGCAGCCGGTCGCCGAACGCCTGGATCTTGCGCAGCGGCTCCTGGAGGTCGTGCGAGGCCACGAAGGCGAAGTCCTG
>QHVW01000641.1 GCA_003223675.1 Acidobacteriota bacterium | reverse complement strand
TTCGCCGCCAATGCCCTGTCCTGGTGGGGTCCGCGGATCCGTGCCGGCGACGTCGTGCGATGGCCCTATGGCGAGGCTCCAACGGCTCCCATCCATGAACGGGACGTGGCGGCGGTGGCGGTCCGCACCCTGCTGGAGGACGGGCTCGAGGGAGCGGAGCCCGTTCTGACCGGCCCCGAATCCTTGAGCCACCGCGAGCAGGTGGCTACGATCGGCGAGGGGATCGGCAGGCCGTTGCGCTTCGAGGAGATCTCGCCGGACGAGGCGCGGCGTGAGCTCCCTTTCCCCGCGCCCGTCATGGACATGCTGCTCAAGGCCTGGGCCGCCGCCATGGGGCATCCCGCGCTCGTCACCTCCACGGTCGCGGAGATCACTGGCAAGCCGGCGCGGACGTTCCGGGAGTGGGTGGCCGATCACGCCGAGGCATTTCGGGCCTGATTGACATAGGATTCGGCCCGACCCAGGAGGTGAGCCGATGAGCGTTCCCAGACTGTCCGTCGTGCTTCTCAACGCCGCCCTCCTCGTGGCCGGGCTGAGCCCTACGATGCTGGTCGCCCAGGGGGCCCCTGCCACGCCCCCTCCCTCCACGGCTCCGAAGGCGGCTCCGGCGCCGCAGGCTCCCGCGGCGCCAACTCACGCCCGGGATGAAAATCTGCCCCCTTCCGAGGCGCAGGCCAAGGCCGCGCTGGAGAAGTCGCCCCGTCACGGCGAGTACGTGGACGTCAAGATGCCTTCGGGCGGCGCCCCGATCCGGACCTGGATCGTCTATCCCGAGCGCAAGGACAAGGCGGGCGTCGTCATCCTCATCCATGAGATCTTCGGCCTGAGCGACTGGATGCGCGGCGTCAGGTGAAAGCTTTCGAAGCCCAGGAGCCCGACACGGGTGAGCTGATCGCCATGATGCGGTCCTTCTACGCGGATCTTGGGGAGCCGTTCGAGGAGGTGCGCGCGGAGCGGGCGCTGCGGGCTCTGCTGGCAGACCCGTCGTACGGAGCGGCCTGGGTGTTTCGCGAGGACGGCCGCGCGATCGGCTATCTCGTCGTCACGCACGGCTACAGCCTGGAATTCGGCGGCCGGGACGCCTTCGTCGACGAGGTGTACGTCGTGCCCGAGATGCGCGGGCGGGGGCTCGGGGCCCGGGCGCTCGTCCTCGCGGAGGAGCACTGCCGCCACCAGCGGATCGCGGCGCTGCGCCTGGAGGTGCATCATGAGAATCGCCGCGCGCTGGCGCTCTACGAGCGAAATGGATTTGAGGCGCACGACAGGTATCTGATGACGAAGTGGCTGTAACATAGAAAGGTCCAACGACTGCCCGAAAGGAGGCCTCCCATGAAGAGAACGCTGACCCTGTTGGGATTGTTGCTGCTGGCCGTCGCGCCCGGCTTCGCGGTTCCCGCGCCCGCGGCGAGCTCGCCGGTCCATCCCACGAATTTCACGCCTGCCGTCCCAGGCGGGGCACCGATCTTCCTCTCCACCTGCCAGGTCTCGAAGGATTGCCTGTGCGGCAGCAGCGTCATCACGATCTCCTGCACAGGCAACGTTTCGTGTACCAAGCAGGTCAATTCCATCACCTGCGACGGTCAGCGGTATAGCTGCACGATGGTCGACTGCAACCCGCAAGGGCCCGGAGGGAATTGAGCTTCATTTTCCGTGCGCCGGTCCAGGATCGGCAGGTCTTTGCGGTGAATGGGGAGGTGGCATAGGATGTCCCCCGGTTTGGCCCATTTGAAAGGAGCGCAGACGATGAGCTCTCGCAGAAAGTCCGCCGTCCTCCTCAGCGCCCTGCTGTCCCTGGTGCCGCTCGGCCTTGCCGGTGCCGCCGAGACGAAGACCGAGATCAAGGGCGCCGCGATCCTCGATCATCCGTGTGGCAAGGTCTCCGTCAAGCAGATGGGGTTGATCCACGCCGGCAAGTTCGACGAGGCCAACAAGCTCACCACGAAGGAGATGCAGGAGCAGTGGAAGGCGATGCCGGCCAAGGATCGCGAGATGATGACCGGGATGATGAAGGAGATGTCGAAGTCCGAGGCGGATTTCGCCAAAGACATCAAAGCGTCCGGGACCCTGACCGTCGAAGGCGACCACGCGACGCTGACCGTCAAGCAGGAGCACAAGGACGCCAACGGCTCCAGCACCGATACGATGACGCAGAATTACGTGATCGACGGCAACAAGTGCCTGATCTCGCGGTAGGCCTGCTGGGGGCTGGCGATGGGTGATCCTCACGATCCCGATCTCGAATTCATGACGGCCGCTCTGGAGCAGGCGGAGAAGTCCTACCGGGAAGGGGGGCTCCCGATCGGCGCGGTGATGGTCGAGGACGGCCGCATCGTGGCGCGCGGCCACAACAAGCGCGTCCAGGAGGGGGACCCCATCGCCCACGGCGAGATGGACTGCCTGCGCAACGCCGGGCGGCGGCGGCGCTACGACAACATCACGCTGTACACCACCCTCAGCCCCTGCATGATGTGCTCAGGTCCGCCTGCTGGGTGACGAGCGGTGCATAGAGCTGATGAGGCGGTTCATCCGCGAGAAGCCGGAGCTTTGTGACGAGGACATCGCGGGGCGGGAGCGGGTGTGAGGAAGCTCAGGTCTCTCCGATGACTCGGCCCAACCGGGCCCGCCCCTGAAGCCGCCGCATCTCGTCCACCGTCTCCTCCAGCCACTTGAGACGTTCTGAAGGAGTCAGCCGTAACCCGCTCCGGATGTGGTGGCGGCGGGTTCCGGCAAAATCCCAGGCTTGCTCGTCAGGGGTGGTTTGCGTTTTGGATTTTGACGGTGCGTCCATGCTCATTCCTCCGAAAGCTCGGAAAGCGCTGCTACGTCTTCCAGGTCCTGGACCCGTCCAGCGGCACGCTTCATCTCCATCAGGTCGTTACGCGAGACGACTGTAGCCTCGACTCCCTCGAGAGGCACCCTGAGAGCACGGCGGTACACCACCTCGAAGTCGAAGGGCTCCCGAACAAACAAATCGACGGCAAATCCCGGATGAGCCGGATGCCATAGCGAAAAGACCTTCATATTTTTCTCGCGGAACCAGGCCTCACGATTCTGAGGATTGGCAAAAGAGCTCAGCGGAACTGGTGCTTGAGGTGCGAATCCTAGAACCTCGAAGGCTTTCAAAGCTCTCTCCAGGTTATCGCGATCGAGGTGAAGGACCAGATCCAGGTCTATGGTCGTGCGGAGATATCCATGGAGCACGACAGCAACTCCGCCGACTACCAGGTAGCGGACATTCGCCTCTTCCAGGGCGGTCAGGATCCACTCAACTCTGCCGCTCACGGCGAGATTCTAACCCGGTCCGCTCGGCGCGAGCATCCACTGGTTCGCGCGGAGAAGGGTACTCTCACGTGACCATGCCATGCTTGACGTTCTGAACCAGATTATGGAGGACCTCACGTCCCTCGTCGAAATCCAAAAGGGCTCGTGGTGGCTGGCCTCCCAGTCGGGCATTAGGAGTATCGAGCCAAGCCTCTGGATGGAGGACCATCTCTGCAATCTCCTCAAGCAGAGAATCCCGCTCGTCTCGTATCGTCATGACGTTACTCTA
>QHVW01000640.1 GCA_003223675.1 Acidobacteriota bacterium | reverse complement strand
CTGGTTGAAAAGGCTCTCGTGAGCCTGCTCGTCTTTGATGTGCGCAAGTCCGGTAGTAGCCATTTTCTCTCCCTTTACGAAGAATGGTTGGAGTTGCAGATTCCTGATCGGCCGATCGTTCACGGCCTATCGCAAAGGCTGTGCCAGGCGTGGAGAGCGGGGAAAAAAGCTTTCTTTCCAGGCGGAAACGGATTGTGCCGCCCGGGGACCGGCACGTGGGCGCGGCCGCGGCTTATGTCGGATTATGTCGGCACTATGTCGGGCGGCGTCGGCCGACGGAGAGACCAGGAGGAGCGTCGTTGGACGTAGGTGAAGACACTGAGGGAAGACGCTCGTTTCGAACGTTGTTCCTGGCAGCACCACCCATGAGACGGCATGGCACGCCGATTGCCATAGCAAGGTCCATCCGTAAATCAGGCCCGTGGAAATTCCCCCACAGGCTCTTCCAGGGGAGGGTGTCAAATCATCTTTTGCGCAGTCGTTTTGCTCCTGTACTTTCAATCAACGTTCATGATCTCTGATCCAAAGGAGGCTTTATGGCCATCGAATTCACAGCCACGTTCAATTCAAGCCCGGCCCCGCCGACCTCGAACCAGTTTTCCCTCGCCACCGAGGATGACCCTAGCCACGACAACCTATTCACGGTGAGTGACACTACGGAGGTTAAGATCACGCTCACTGGAGACGCCAGCTTCTTTATCACAGGATCGCCAGGGCCGATCGTCTGGTCTCTGCCTCCGGACAGCGGCGAGCCAAACTACGCGGTGAGCGGCAGCAGCAACAACATCCTTACCTTCATAGTCCCGGAGCCCCCTCATGTTCTTCACCCGTGGGTCTTCCGATTCGTCGTCAACGTCAGCGACGAGCCCTCAAACCCAGTCGTCGTCCGGTCTCAGAATATCTATATTGCCAAGCCCCTCGGCACGGATCCAAGGGACTATCTCCAATATTCGACCACCAACGGCAACTTCGCCCTCGTGCCCAACCTCAGTTCCCCTCAGGTTGGAGTCAACTTGGGGGAAGAGCTGGTCCTGGTCAACGTCCACGGTTCTCGCAGCTTTTCCGTGAACCTCGTGAGTGACCCTCCTGTCACTCCTCCCACTCCTGCTCCCCTTTTCGAGCCCCCGGGAATTTACTGGAGCTCCGACCCAGCTCTGAGTGGGATCTCGTTCACTCCGATTGAGCTGCCGACGTCGACGCTTTCGTTTACAACCGACTCGTCCGCCATGGGCCATTCCATCAGCCTGCAGTTCGCCATCGTCGTCACCAATAGCACGACCGGCGAAAGCACGACGGTCCTCTCCCCCGACCCCATCATCATCAACTCCACCATCGGCGACGGCTAGGAACGGGAGCGCGTCTGGAGCTCGGCGGCGAAGGTAGGGTCCGAACGCAGGGGATCGAACCAGGGCAGGGAGAACAGCCTGGGCGCGATCCCCTGCTGGAGGGCCCGCCGGGCGTTGTAGAGGGCCTCATTGTGGTCCCCCAGCAGGGTATAGATCAGGCTGGCCTCGCAGGCGATCTGCGCCCCCTCGGGACCGACGCGGAGCATCTTCTGGACCGTCTCGACGGCGCCCGAGCCATCCTTCAAGTGGGCCTGGGCCTGGGCCCGTGCCGAGAGGACCTGCCAGTCGACGGCGTCCAGCCTCGCTTGGCGTACGACCTCGCGGTAGACCGGCGCCGCCTCGTCCGGCCGTCCCGCAAGGGTGATCGCATCCGCCAGGTTGAGAAGGGTGAAGACGTTCCCGGCCTCCAGGGCCAGGGCCTTCCGGAAGCTCGCTTCGGCCTCGCGGTAGCTCCCCTGGTACATCAGGGCCGTCCCCAGATTGGAGATCTCCGCAGGCCTGGGGTAGCGCTCGACGAGGCGGGAGAAGAGCGTGACGGCCCGGCGGAGATCGCCGTGCAGAAACTCGATCTCCGCCAGCTTGGCCAACCCTGCGTAGCTCTCCGGATAGTTGGCGAGGAGCTGCTCGGCGTCGCGCCGGGCGGCGTCGAAGTGACCCAGGGAGGATTCCATCTCGGCGGCTCTGAACAGGTTTCGCCAGGACGGATAGCGGCTCACCCCCTCGCGCATCAGCGCCAGGGCCTTCTCGCCCTCCCCCCGCTTCTCGAGCAGCCGGGCGCGGCTGATCAGGATGCTCGGATCGCCCGGCTGGAGCCGTTCGAGCCCGGCGAGGGCCTCTTCGGCGCGGTCCCACTGGCCGCGCAGCATGGCGACGCCGAACTGGCCGGTGAGCGGGCGGGGATCGGTGGGGGCGATCTGCCGGGCGCGCTCCAGGAGCTCGGCGGCGCGGTCGAGGTCCGCCGGGTCCTGGCTGGTCTTGTAGCGCTGCTGGCGCACCTCGGCCTCGAAGGTGTAGGCGTCGAGGAATTGCGGCGAGCTCGCCCGTAGAGCCTCCAACTGCGGAATGAGGGCCTCCGGCGACAGGGTCTCCCCCGCGCGCTTGGCCTCGAAGGTCCGGCGCAGGCGCAGGTACCGCGTGTAGTCGTCGGGGCGGACCTCCAGGCGCGCGGCGCCGGCCCGCCGCGGGAAGCCGGAGTAAGCGTCCGTGAGATAGCCCTGGACCGCCTCTTCCACCAGGTACGGCCGCTCCGGATCGACGCTGAAGCCGCGGCTGCTCCAGAGGGTCTGGCCGTCGCTCCCTCGCACGCGCTGGAGGGAGATCTGGCAGCTCTCCCGGCCGCAGTCCAGCCGCGAGGTGAGGACCTCCTGGACAGCCAGGGCGCGCGCGACCTGAGCCGGCGAGCCGGCGACGTCGTCCCCCTCGGCGAGCGGCGAGACTCCGGAGAAGCCCAGGAGGGAGCGCAGGAGGGAGATCCGCAGGCTGGAGGCCAGGAGCTGGGCCGCCTCGCCGGCGCCGGCGCCGATCTCCGGTTTGCGCACGACGACCCGGAGGGGCGATTCCGGCTTCCGGACCGCCGCCGGACCCGGTCCCTTCACCTGCCAGAAAAGGGCGGCCGCCAGGACAGCCAGCAGGGCGAACGCGATCCCCCACCGCAGGGACGGCCGCCGGGCGCCGTAGCCCTGGGAGGAGGACGGCTCGCGGGCGGGAAGAGAGCCGGCGGCCGGCGGCTGCGATTCCAGCCGCGGCATCCCGGAGTCGGCCAGCGTCGTGCCGGCCTCCAGGGCTCCACTCCCCGTGACCGCCAGCGACGCCGCCACCTCCCGGGCGCTCTGGGGACGGCGGGCCGGCTCCTTTTCGAGCAGCCGGTCGACCAGGACGGAGAGGGGGGCCGGAATCGCCGGATCCACCTCCCGCAAAGGGGTCTGCCGGTGGGTGCAGATCCGCGTCAGCGTCTCCAGCGTCGAGCTCCCCTCGAACGGCGACCGGCCGCTCAAGCATTGGTAGAGGAGGAGACCGAAGGAGAACAGATCGGAGCGGGCGTCGAGCGGCAATCCCCCGGCCTGCTCGGGAGACATGGAGCGGAAGGTCCCGACCACGCGCTGGTCCGCGGTCAGGGCCTCCTCGCCCTCCAGCCGCTTGGCGAGGCCGAAGTCGAGGATCTTGGCCCTCCCGTCGGCGGTGATCATCACATTCTCGGGCTTGAGATCGCGGTGGATCAGCCCCTTGGCGTGCGCGGCGGCCAGCCCTTCGGCGATCTCCCGTCCGAGGCGCGCCGCCTCCTCCACCGGCAGGGGGCCGCGAGCGAGCCGGCGCGACAGGGTCTCCCCCTCGACGAGCTCCATGACGATGGCGTCGCCCTCGCCGGATTCGACGATGTCGTGGATCTGGACGATCGACGGGTGGGAGAGGCGGGCCGCGGCCCGGGCCTCGCGGCGGAAGCGCTCGCGGGCGGTCTCGCCCTCCGCCGCCTCGGGGCGGATCAGCTTGATGGCCACCCAGCGGTCCAGGCGTTCGTCGTAGGCCTGGTAGACCTCCCCCATGCCGCCGGCCCCGAGCCGTTCGCCCAGGCTGTAGGGTCCGATGGTTTGGGGACGAGACCCCATGCGGTTCCCTCCTACGGCAAGCCGAGCTGGGTCATCCGGCGCTGGAGCCCACGCTTGGAGACCTCGAGCGCCTCGACCATGGCGTCGAGGTCGCCTCCGCACCGCGCCTGGCACGCCTCGATCTCCTCGCGAGACAGGTCCGCTGCCTTCCGGATGTGCTGACTTTTTTCGATTCTATCGTAGAGCGAGCCCCGCGAGATACCGAGCGCCGCGGCGGCCCGCTGGATGCGCCAGCGGTGGGCCCGCAGGGCCTCCAGGAGCTCGCCCTCGGTGACCTCCTCCACACTCCGGTAGGAACGCCGGACGCCGGACGCCGTCGGCCCGGGCGGAGGCGACGGGAGCGGCGTCATCGGCTCTCTGTCCAGGGGCGTCGCCGCACCGGCGGTCTCCCGGAGCAGGCGCTCGGCCTGGAGCCACATGCCCGAGTCTCCGGCGTCGCGGCCGGCGATGACGATCTGGCGCACGGCGTTCCGGAGCTGCCGCACGT
>QHVW01000763.1 GCA_003223675.1 Acidobacteriota bacterium | reverse complement strand
CTGCGGGACGAGCTTCAAGAAGAGGCGCTCCGCCTCTCGTTCGAGGAGCGCGTGGCCCTGGTTTTGCGGCTCGGGGAGCGCGGTCTGGAGATGTTCCGCCAAGCGAACGGCCTCGACCGGGAGACCGCGATCCGGGAGCTCCAGCGTCAACGCCAAGCCGGACGCACCCCCTCGAAGTGCATGTCCGAGCTGATCGGATGAGCCTGCTCGAAGAGATCATCTCGACTCTCGAGGCGGCCGGAATCCGCCATGCCCTGATCGGAGCGCTCGCCCTATCCGTCTACGGGGTCAACCGCGCGAGCGTCGACCTCGACCTGTTCGCCGCCGATCCCTCCTGTCTGAGGCCTGACCTCTGGGCCGGCCTGCAAAGCCGAGGCGTTGCCGTCCAGGTCCGGAAAGGGGACCTGACCGATCCCCTGGCGGGTGTCGTGCGATTTCAAGCTCCCGGCGAGACCCCGATCGACATCGTGGTCGGGAAATTCGTTTGGCAGACGAGGCTCCTCGAGCGGGCCGAGCCCGTCGGTGGAATCCTCGTGGTGCGGGCCGCCGACCTGGTCCTCCTCAAGCTCTACGCCGGAGGGCTTCAGGACTCGTGGGACGTGCAGCAGCTCCTTGCGCGGCCTTTCCGAGGCGATCTCGTCCGCGAGGTCGAATCGCGCCTCTCAGACCTTCCTGCGCGATGCCAGAGCCTCTGGAAGAAGATCCTGCAAGGCTGACCTCCGCTCCTGGCCAATGGTATGCCAATATATCTGTACACCGGAAGCGGACGGCCGGCTCCGTCGCCCGCCGCTGAGGTCCCAAAATCCTCGTCGACAACCTCATAGAGAGGCTCGGCCATGCAGGCGCTTGTGTCTCCGTGGTGGTCACTCCGCACAGTCAGGTTGCCGTAGCGGCGTAACTTGGCCGAGGTTTTCCAGGGTCTCGATCATGCCTCCCACTGAAGAAATCCGATCCCTGCTGCAATCCCTGATAGGCATCACCGTATCGCTCCCACGGAAGAGCTACGGCTCCGCCATCTCCCTGGAGCTCGGTCGACTGACCTCGATTCCTTCAAAGGGTTGGTACGTACGTGAGAAAGGCGAGGCTTGCATCTGGATACAGTGGGACTGGCGCGTGGAGGAAGGGGATCGCGTCTTGTTCGGAAGCTCGAACAGCGGGCCCGAGATCGCCTCCGGCCTCAGCTCGTTGCGGGACACACAGATTCAGAGTATCGAAGTTCTCGGCGATGTTCCCGAGCTCGTCGTTCGCTTCTCCAACGGCCAATGTCTTCGCTCGATGGTCATGCGCACCGGCGATCCGATGTGGCACGTCAAGCTTCGGGACACACGCTTGATCTTCGTGCAAGACGGCGCCGTGTGTTTTTACGACGACACTTCCGACACAGAGCAGGACAAAGGGGAAGAGCCCTTCGTGTTGGAGGAACGGACCGCCGCCCGCTGGGGCGTTCCCAAGGCAGAGCCGAATCCAGGGCGGTGTGCAAACTGCGCGTGGTTCGTGCGCGTCGACGGCAATGCGGACCTTCTCGACTATGGCGTATGCCTTTCGAGCGCCAGCCCCTTCGATGGCCGGGCTGTAAACGTCGCCAGCGGTTGTCCGGAGTTCACCCCCGAGGAAGAGGCCTAGAAGGAAGGACAGAAGGGGCGATTTACGCACTCAGCAAGGAAGATGCACGATCGGCAAGAGAGTTTCGTGAGGGAGGTAAAGAAATGGAAGCAGCACTTCGTGACGAGCTGATCAAGACTCTAAAAGACCGGTTCGAGAAAAACCTGCGCCGTCACACCGGAATCGACTGGAGCTCGGTGCAGGCGAAATTGAAGGCTGGCGCCGAAAAGCTCCAAGTGCTCAGTGAAATGGAACGTACCGGTGGCGAGCCCGACGTCGTGGGTCGTGAGGAGAAGACCGGTGAGCTTATTTTCTGTGATTGCTCGCCTGAAAGCCCAGCAGGCCGGCGCAGCCTGTGCTATGACCGCAAGGCTCTCGATTCACGAAAAGAAAACAAGCCCAGCGGAAGCGCGATCGAAATGGCGTCCTCGATCGGCATCGAGATCCTCACGGAGCAACAATATCGAGAGCTGCAAGAGCTCGGAGAATTCGACAGGAAAACGTCGAGCTGGATCCAAACGCCGGCCAAGATCAGAGACCTGGGCGGCGCGCTCTTCTGTGATCGCCGCTATGACCATGTTTTCGTTTACCACAATGGGGCCGAATCCTACTACGCCGCCAGAGGTTTTCGTGGCCGGCTCAAGGTTTAGGGGCCGCCCCTACAACCCACGATGGCGCCGCGTTTCGACCCCGAGAGCCTGAGGCTCGACCTCTCCGTAGCCGATCTCCTCGAATCGCCGTTCCTGCGCAGCCTCGGCTTCTCCAGCCGCGGCGGCTATGAGCGGCTCTGGCTCGGACAGGCCATCCATGGCCGCTATCAGGAGCAGAAGCTCGCGGAGGATCCCTCCTACCGCCGCGAGGTCGTGATCTCCCACGTCTTGCAGCATCGAGGGTGGACGGTCACCGTCCAGGGGCGCGCGGACGGCCTGCGCCGCGAGCCGGACGGCACCCTCGTGGTCGAGGAGATCAAGTCCGTGCGGCGCGGCGGCATGCTCCCCCCCTCCGTGCGCGAGAGCTATCAGCGCCAGGCCATGCTCTACGCCTGGATGCTCTCCCACACCGAGCCGAATCCCGTGCGCGCCGAGCTGGTGCTGATCGCCATCGGCAGCGACGAGACCGAGCGCGAGGCCCTCGAGCCCGATCTCAAGGGGCTGGAGGTGGCCGTCCGGCGCCGGCTCAATTCCCTGATCCACGCCTGGGAGGCCGAGCAGCGCCGGGCCGCCGAGCGCCACGCGGCGGCCGAGCGGCTCACCTTCCCCTATCCCGAGACGCGCCCCGGCCAGGAGCTCATCCTCGCCGCCGTCGAGACCGCCATCGCCAACCGCGAGCACCTCCTGCTCCAGGCCACGACCGGCATCGGCAAGACCGTGGCCGCCCTCTTTCCCGCTCTGAAGTACGCCCTGGCCCACGACAAGCGCCTCTTCGTGCTCACCGCCAAGAACACCCAGCAGGAGATGGCGACCGCCGTGCTCAATCTCCTCAACCGGGAAGAGGCCTTCCGCTCCCTGCGCCTGCGGGCCAAGGCGAAGATGTGCGCCAACGACCAGATCCTCTGCCACGAGGAATATTGCCGCTTCGCCAAGGACTACGGCCTGAAGCTCGCCACCACCGGCGTGCTCGGCCGCATCTACGACTCCCACGCGGCCATCGAGCCCGAGCACGTCTTCAACGCCGCCCGCGAGGCCGAGGTCTGCCCCTTCGAGGTGAGCCTGGAGCTCTCGAACCGCGTGCAGGTCACGGTCTGCGACTACAACTACGTGTTCGACCCCTACGTCTCGCTCTCCGGCTTCGCCGCCGGCGAGGACCTCTCGGACGTCATCCTGGTCATCGACGAGGTCCACAACCTGGTCGGCCGCGGGCGCGGCTACTACAGCCCGGAGCTCTCCTCGGACACGGCGCGCAAGGCGGCGGAGGTCGTGGGGCGCTGGGGGGAGCCGATCCATATCCGCATCGAAAATCTCTGCCTCAAGCTGGCCGCCCTGATCGACGGGATCGTGGCCGACGCGCTGGAGGAGGGCCCGCCCGGAGAACGCGCCGTACAGTGGCCCCTCCCCGAGGACCAATTCTGGCGCCTGCGGCCGGCGCTCGACGCGACGTTCGTCGATTATCTGGAATACCAGCGCGAGACGCGCAGCTTCCATCCCGACGATCCGTTCGTCGAGCTCTATTTCAATTTCCTCCGCTTCCTGAACGGCCTGATGGTCTCGGACGCCGCCTTCAGCCACTGCGTGGAATTCAGGCGCGGGGACGGCAAGCTGAAGATTCTGTGCAAGGACCCGAGCCGCTTCCTGGGCGCGGTGATCAGCCGCACGCACGCCACCATCGGCCTTTCGGCGACGCTGTCGCCGCCGGAGTTCTACACGGGGCTGCTGGGATTCGAGGTGGGGCGCACGGCGTTCGTGGAGATCGCCAATCCGTTCCCGGCCGAGAACCGCCGGGTGGTGATCGACCCCAGCGTGGCCACCACGTACCGCGAGCGGCCGGCGAATT
>QHVW01000379.1 GCA_003223675.1 Acidobacteriota bacterium | reverse complement strand
TCGACTTGCCGCTCCCCGTGGGTCCGGTGATCAGGACCAGCCCCATCGGCAGCTCGCAGAATTCGAGCAGCACCGGCGGCAGCTCCAGGTCCTCCAGGCTCTTGATCTGATAGGGGATGCGCCGGAAGCAGGCGGCCATGCTGCCGCGCTGCATGTAGATGTTGCAGCGGAAGCGGGCGAGGCCGCGCACGCCGTAGCCGGTGTCGACCGACATCCGCTCCTCGAGCTTGGTCTTCTGCCGCGGGGAGAGGATCCCCGTCAGCATCTCGGTGAGCTCGTCCGGCTTGAGCGGCGGCGCCTCGATCGGCAGCAGCCGGCCGTTGATGCGCAGCAAGGGCGGACGGGTCGGCTTCAGATGAAGGTCCGACGCCCCTTTGTCCGTCATGAACTTCAGGAGACGATCAAGATCCATGATTAGTGGGGCGCATTCTACAGGAGATGGGGGGAAACGCCATAGCCAACCCCGAACCCGCCCTGTCTACGCCCCGGCAAGCTGCAGGGCGGCCACACAGGGCCGCCCCTACAGAACGCCGCCGCAGGAAGGCGCCCGCCTCAGAACTTCCGCATCAGCCCCACCACCACCCCCTGCACCCGCACGTCCCGGGCGGGGACGCGGATCGGCTGCATGGTGGGGTTGGCCGGCTGGAGGCGGACGATCGGGCCCTCGGGGTAGAAGCGCTTCAGGGTCGCGTCCTCCCCCACCAGCGCCACCACCATCTCGCCGGGCTCGGCGATGTCGCGGCGCAGGACGATCACGAAGTCGCCGTCGTGGATCCCCTCGTCGATCATCGACTCGCCGACCACGCGCAGCACGTAGTGCTCGCCGCCGCGCGGGCTCAGCAGATGCCCCGGCACGGTCACCCGGTCGTTGCCGGGGAGCGCCTCGATGGGCTTGCCGGCCGCGATGCGGCCGAAGAAGGGGAGGTCGCGCTCGCTCGACTCGTTGCCCGGGATGGCCCGGATCAGCTCGATGCCGCGCTTCTGGTTCCAGTCCCGCCGCAGGAAGCCCTTCTGCTGGAGGAGCTTCAGGTGCTTGTAGGCGGTCCCGTACGAGGAGAACCCGAATTTCTCGCAGATCTCCCGGTGCGTGGGAGCGATGCCGCGCTCCCGGCGGTACATCTGGATGTACTCCAGGATCTCTTTTTGCCGCTCGGTCAGGTAGGACATGGCGGAAGTATAGGCGGTAACATAGCGTAACGCAAGCGGCAGGCACGAGATCCCTTCCTTGACACCTTTCGACACCCCTCAATACACTGGCGGACGACGGGAGCAACCGGCCCCGCGTGAACTCGACGATGAGCTCCCCAGCGACTTCCCTCGACCTCGATCTCCAGCGTCATACGCTTGGCAACGGCCTCAAGGTGGTGCTCCGCCGCCAGGCCGAGCTGCCGCTGGTGGCGGTGAACCTCTGGTACCACGTCGGCTCGAAGAACGAGCGGCCGGGGCGCACCGGGTTCGCCCACCTGTTCGAGCACATGCTCTTCCAGGGGAGCGAGCACGTGGGCACCAACGAGCACTTCCGCAAGATCCAGGAAGTGGGCGGTGTGGCCAACGGCTCGACCTGGTATGACCGTACGAACTATTACGAGACGGTCCCCGCCCATGAGCTCGACCTCGCTCTCTGGCTGGAGTCGGACCGCATGGGCTTCTTCCTGCCCGCCCTCACCCAGCAGAACCTCGACAACCAGCGCGACGTGGTGATGAACGAGCGCCGGCAGCGGGTGGAGAACCAGCCCTACGGCCGGGCCGGCGAGACGCTCAACGAGCTGCTCTTCCCGGCGGACCACCCCTACCACTGGCCGGTGATCGGCTACATGGAGGACATCGCCGCCGCCACCCTGGAGGACGTGCGCACCTTCTTCCGCACCTACTACACGCCCAGCAACGCGGTGATCTCGGTGGTCGGGGACATCGAGCCCGCCGAGGCCCTGGAGCGGGTCGACGCCTGGTTCGGAGATATCCCGCCCGGCCCGGCGGTGCCGCCGGTCACCCTCCCCAGGCAGGTGCCCCAAGGCGAGCCGCGGCGGCAGGTGCTGGCGGATGACGTCCGGCTCCCCAGGGTCTACCTCGGCTTCCGCGCCCCGGCCTACGGCGAGCGGGCCTGGTACGTGGGGGACCTGCTGGCGTCGGTGCTGTCGGGGGGCAAGTCGAGCCCGCTCTACCGCGACCTGGTCTACGAGCGCCAGATCGCCCAGGACGTCGGCGTCTCGGTGGGGCCCCAGGAGGCCGGAGGGAGCTTCACCCTAGTCGCCACCGCCCGGTCCGGCGTCCCGGCCGACGCGCTGGAGGAGGCGCTGGTGGGCCATCTCGCCGCCGCCGCCGCCAAGCCGCCGGACGAGGCCGATTTCGACCGCGCCCGCAACCGCCTGCTGACCGACTATTACAGCGGCCTCCAGCGGCTGGAGACCGTCGCGGACCAGCTCTCCCAGTTCGCCACCTACTTCGACGACCCCGCGGGAGGGCTGACCGAGGGCGAGCGCTATCTGGACATCGCGCCGCGGGAGCTCATGGAGTATGCCGCGGAGCATTGCGCCGCGCCGGAACGGGTGGTGGTGTCCATCATCCCGCGGAAGGAGGGCTGATGGCCGAACGTCCGCGGGTCGACCGCTCGGCCGCGCCGCCGCCCGGCGAGGCCCACCCCTTCCGCTTCCCCCACTTCCTGCGCACCCGCCTGCCCAACGGCCTGGCGGTGGTGGCCGCCCGCCTGGCCGGCCTGCCGCTGGTCAGCCTGGAGCTGATCGCCCCCGCGGGCGCGCAGTACGAGCCCGCGGAGAGCGCGGGGACCGCCACCCTGACCGCCGGCCTGCTCGATGAGGGGACCGCCCGCCGGTCCGCGCTGGAGATCGCGGCCACGGCCGAGCGGCTGGGCGGCTACCTGACGACCGGCGCCGACTGGGACGTGGGCTATCTCTCGACCGGGCTGCTGGCGAGCCACCGCCGGGAGGGGCTCGCTCTGCTGGCCGAGATCGCCATCACGCCCACCTTCCCCGACAACGAGGTCGAACGGCTCCGCGGCCTGCGGATCTCCGAGATCGTGCGCCGCCGCCAGGACCCCGCGACGCTCGCCGACGACCGATTCCAGCGCGAGGTCTACCGAGGCAGCGTCTATGCCCAGCCGCTCTACGGCACGGAGGAGAGCATCGCCCGGCTGCAGCGCGCGTCGCTGATGAGCTTCTACCAGGGCCATTACGGCTTCGCGGGCGCGACCCTGATCGCGGTGGGGGAATTCGATCCCGAGGACCTCCTGGGCGAGGCGGAGGCGGCCTTCGGCACGGCGGGCCCGCCGGGGCCCGCGCCGGCGCGGCCGGAGATCCGCCCCATCCCCCTGGAAGGATTGCGGATCCATCTGGTGGACCGTCCGGGCGCCGCCCAGACCGAGCTGCGCCTGGGGCACGTGGGGATCCCCCGCACCCATCCCGACTACCTCCCCCTGCTGGTGCTCAACACGCTGCTGGGGGGGAAGTTCACCAGCCGGATCAATCTCAATCTCCGCGAGCGCCACGGCTACACCTACGGGGCCTCCAGCCGCTTCAGCTCGCGGCAGGGCCCGGGCCCCTTCGCCGTCCAGGCGGCGGTGGAGACCGCGGCCGCGGCCGCCGCCGCCCGCGAGATCCTGCACGAGATGCGGCGGGTGCGCGAGGCGCTGGTCGAGCCCGAGGAGCTCGCGGAGACGGTCGGCTACATCGTGGGGGTCTTCCCCTACAGCCTGCAGACCGTCGGCGACGTCACCCGGCGGCTGGAGACCATGAGCGTCTTCGGTCTGCCGGACGACTACTACGATCACTATCTGGAGAGGGTCGCGGCGGTCACCCGCGAGGACCTCCGCGAGATGGCGCGCCGCCATCTCGATCCGGAGCGGGTCGCCGTCGTGGCGGTGGGCCCCGCCGAGATCCTGGAGCCGCAGTTCGAGGGGATGGGGCCGGTGACCGTCTGGTCGCCGGAGGGGGAGCCGCGCGCGGCGCAGCCGCTGCGGGCTACCTGATCCCTACCGCAGCTCCACCGCGAGGTGGGTGGGATCGGACAGGTGGATCTCCATCGTCCGGGTGCTCCCGCCCGGGAAGTTGCCCGACTGCTTCCCCGGCTGTGCCTTTTTGCCGGCCGGCGTGACGCTGACGAGGAAATCGTAGGTCCCCGCCGGGAGCGGCGTCGCCGTCGCGGTTTCGTCGATGGTCCCCGCCGCCTGCTTGTGGAAGAGGCCCCCGCCGCCCCCATAGGTGTGGCGAAAGACCTCCTTGCGGTTCGCGTAGACGATCACCGTCGCCTCCGGCACCTCGGACCGGAAATGGATGCGCAGCGTGGCCGTGGTGGCCTCCGGATGCGCGGCCGGCGCGCTCGGGCGGGCCGTCTGCTCGGAGGTGACCGGTGCGGTGGAGGCAATCTCCCCAGGGGCGGGCTCGGGGGATGTCGAGGGCCGGCGCTGCTTCCGTTTCGCCGCCTGCCCCTCCTGCGCCTTGACCATGATCGCCCGGGCGTCGGCGTTCTGCGGATCGATCCGCAGCACCTCCGTCGCCGCCATCAGGGCTCCGTCGTAGCTCTGGGCCGCCAGGAACTTGTTCGCGTTGTCGAGTCCCATGGCGATCACGCTCGCCCGGCCGATCTCCTGGGAGGACTGCTGGCGGCTCTTCTGCTCCGCCGCCGCCCGCAGGTCGTGGATTCTCTTCGCTTTCGGCTCGAGGGTCTCGGCCTGGCCGAAGTAATACGCGGCCACCAGCCAGTTCCCGGACTCGCCCGCCTGCTTCCCTTCGTGTACAAACCGCAGGATCTCCGCGTGCCGGGCGTCCTCCGCCGCGTTGCGCTGCCGGCCGGCCGGCCGGGACCCGACCCAGAGCAGGGCCCCGGTCCAGAAGAGGGCGGAGGCGAGGAGGGCGATCAGCCCGGCGACCACCAGACGGCGCGGCGAGGTCCGGGGCGCCGGCGGCTTCACGACCGGCGCCTGCCCCGTGGCCACGGTGTCCGCCAGGGAGTCGGCGGGCTCGGGAGCCGCAACGGGAGCCGGCAGAGGCGTCACGGAGAGGAAGGAGCCGCTCCCGGTGCCCGGGCCGGTCCCCGAGGTGGTGTCCGCCGCCGGGGGAGCTGGCGGCGCCGGAGCCGGAGCCGCGGCAGGCCGGCCCCGCAGGCGGTCCAGGAACGATCCCTTCGGAGACGGAGCCGCGGGCGCCGGCGCGGCCGGAGTCGGCACAGTCATGGGCGGCAGCGCCATCGTCTCGTTGAGGTCGTCGCCGCGCGTGGTGGTCGCCACCACCACCTGGCGCAGGTCCTCCACCATGTCCTTCGCCCGCTGGTACCGCCGGGCCGGGTCCTTCTCCAGGGCCCGGTTGAGGATGCGGTCGACCCCCGGGGGGACGTCCCGCGCGTATTCCCGCAGGGGGGTGAACTGGTCGTAGACGATGCGATGGCTCACCACCGTCAGGTTCTCCCCCTGGAACGGCTTGTGGCGGGTGAGCATCTCGTACAGCACGACGCCGAGCGAGAAGAGGTCCGCCCGGTGGTCGACCTCCTTGCCCTGGACCTGCTCCGGCGCCATGTAGTTCGGCGTGCCGAGGAGCTGCCCCTCCTGGGTGAGGTTCGAGCTGTCGAGCCGGGCGATGCCGAAGTCGGTGATCTTCACCCGCCCTTCCTGGGTGATCAGGATGTTCGCCGGCTTGACGTCGCGGTGCACCACCCGGTTGGCGTGGGCGTAGTCGAGGGCGTCCCCCACCTGGGAGACGATGTCGAGCACGGTGGGGAACGTCATCGGCTGGTCCCCCTGGAGCATCAGCTTCAGGTTGGTGCCGCGCACGTATTCCATCGCGATGAAGGCGAGCCCCTCCTCGGAGGACTCGACCACGTCATGGATGGTCACGATGTTGGGGTGGGTCAGGATGCCCGCGCTCTGCGCCTCCCGCATGAAGCGGATGCGGAACTGCTCCATCTCCTGGTCCTTGACCGAGTAGCCGATACGGAACGTCTTCAGGGCCACCAGCCGGCCGATCAGCGGGTCGCGGGCCAGGTAGACGATGCCCATCGCCCCCTTGCCGATCTCGTCGACGATCTCGTAGCGGCCAAGCTTGGTCGGGGTCAGGGGGAGCATGGCGTCATGGTGATGGAGCCAAATTTTCGGAGCCGTCATTCTAGGCCGCCCGGCGCCCTTGAGTCAAACCGGGCCAGGGACGGGTAAGCCCTGGCCTGCTTTACATTTAGGCGGCGAATCCGTGCCCCTTTCGTGCGTTTCTAGGGAAATACCCCTGTGGTATATTTGCCCGCCCTGATCTCAGACCCTTTCAAGGAGGCTCAGACGATGCAGGTGGACAGCCCGGACAAAATCCGCAACGTAGCCGTGGCGGGCCATAACGACACCGGCAAGACCACGCTCGTGAGCGCGCTGCTCTACGCCGGTGGCGTTACGACCCGCCTGCACCGAGTCGAGGACGGCAACACCCTCACCGACTTCGACCACGAGGAGACCGAGCGCAAGATCTCGATCGGCCTCGCGGCCTGTTTCGTCCCCTGGCAGGGGCACAAGGTCAACCTCCTCGACTGCCCCGGATACGGCATCTTCTTCTCCGAGACGCAAGGCGGCCTGCGCGCCGCCGACTCCCTGCTGCTCTGCGTCAACGGCGTGGCCGGCGTCGAGGTCAACACCGAGAAGGTGTGGGAGACCGCCGCCGCCCTGGAGCTGCCGACCGTGGTCTGCCTCACCAAGATGGACCGCGAGCGCGCCGACTTCGAGCGCGCCCTGGAGAGCCTGCACAAGCGCTTCGGCCGCGCGGTGATCCCGGTGCAGATCCCCATCGGCCAGGAGGCGGGCTTCACCGGCGTGGTCGACCTGGTCAACCAGAAGGCCTACCAGTTCACCCGCGACGGCAACGGCAAGGCGACGCCCGCCGACATCCCGGCCGCGCTGGCGGACGAGGTCGAGGCCCACCGCGGCCGCCTGATCGAGGCGGTCGCCGAGACCGACGACAAGCTGATGGAAGGGTTCTTCGAGAACGGCACGATCTCGCAGGAAGACCTGGTGGCCGGGCTGCGCGGCGCCGTCGCCCGCCGGCAGATCTTCCCGTTGACCCTCGCCTCCGGCAGCCACGGCATCGGCCCGGCGTCCCTGCTCGACGCCCTGCTGGCCCTGGTCCCCTCCCCCGCCGAGCGCGCCTTCCCGGCGCAGAACGTCGGCGGGGAGGACATCACGCTGCAGGGCGATCCGGCGGGCCCGCTGGCGGCGCTGGTCTTCAAGACCCTCTCCGACCCCTTCACCGGCAAGATCTCGATCATGCGCGTGGTCTCCGGCACCCTCAACAGCGACTCCACCGTCTGGAACAGCCGCGCCGAGGAGGCCGAGCGCCTGGGCCACCTGATGCTCCTCCAGGGCAAGCAGGGGACCAACGTGCAGAAGGTGGTCGCCGGCGATATCGCCGGCGTGGCCAAGCTCAAGGTCAGCGCCACGGGCGACACCCTGTGCGCCAAGGACCGCCCGGTCAAGCTCGGCTGGATCAAGGTCGCCGAGCCGGCCATGGCCTTCGCCGTCGAGCCCAAGTCCAAGGGGGACGAGGAGAAGATCGGCGACGCCCTGCACCGGCTGATGGACGAGGACATCGCCCTGCGCGCCGGCCGCGACCCCGAGAGCCACGATCACCTGCTCTCCGGCAACGGCCAGCTCCACATCGAGATCGCCGTCGCCAAGCTCCGGCACCGCTATCACGTCGACGTCCTCCTGCACCCGCCCAAGGTGCCCTACCGCGAGACCATCCTCAAGCCGGCCGACGGCCACGGGCGCCACAAGAAGCAGACCGGCGGCCGCGGCCAGTTCGCCGACTGCAAGATCAAGATCGAGCCGCTGCCGCGCGGCGAGGACTTCTCCTTCGCCGACGAGATCTTCGGCGGCGCCATCCCGCAGAACTACCGGCCGGCGGTCGAGAAGGGGATCCAGGAGGCCCGCCGCCGCGGCTTCCTCGCCGGCCGGCTCCCTGGCCTACAAGGACGCCATGCAGAACGCCAAGCCGACCATCCTCGAGCCGGTGATGAAGGTCGAGATCGAGACCACCGAGGAGTTCACGGGCGACATCATGGGCGACCTCTCCCACCGCCGCGGCCGTCCCCAGGGGATGGACGCCGTCAACAGCAACCAGATCATCAAGGCCCTGGTGCCGATGGCCGAGATGCTCGACTACGACCGCATCCTGCGCGCCATGACTCAAGGGCGGTCGAGCTTCCACATGGAGTTCGACCACTACGAGGAGGTCCCCAAGCTGGTGCAGGACAAGCTGATCGCCGAGTACCAGAAGCACCGCCAGGAAGAGCAGGAATAAACATAGATGAGGGAGATCGAGCCTTGATCCAAGCGAGTCAAATGCGCGTCGGCATGTGCATCCTCTTCGAGGGTGACGTCTGCCGCGTGATGAGCTCTCACCACGTCACGCCGGGCAACCTGCGCGGCTTCGTCCAGGCCAAGATGCGCAACCTGCGCAACGGCAACAGCTTCGAGCACCGCTTCAGCTCCACCGAGAAGGTCGAGCGGGCGATCCTCGACACCCAGCAGATGGAGTACCTCTACTCCGACCCCTCGGGCCACCACTTCATGAACCAGGAGAGCTACGAGCAGACCACCCTCGACGACGAGACCCTGGGCGACTCCATGCTCTACCTGCTCCCCAACACGGTGATCCAGATCGATTTCTATGAGGATCGCGCGGTGGGCATCGAGTTGCCGAACACGGTGATCCTGGAGGTCGTCGACACCGAGCCCAGCATGAAGGGGGCCACCGCCAGCGCTTCGTACAAGCCGGCCAAGATGGAGACCGGCCTCACGGTCATGGTGCCGCCGTTCATCGAGGTGGGCACGAAGATCATCATCGACACGCGCGAGAACAAGTACCTGAGCCGCGCGTGAATCCCCAACTGCTGATCGAGGGCCTCACCTGGTTCGTGGTCTTCGTCTTCTCGACCACGCTCCACGAGGCCGGCCACGCCTTCGCGGCCCTGAAGCTGGGGGACCCCACCGCCTACGAGGGGGGCCAGGTCTCCCTCAACCCCCTCCCCCACATCCGGCGCGAGCCGGTGGGGATGCTGCTCGTCCCCCTCGTCTCCTTCGCCGTGAGCCACTGGATGATGGGCTGGGCGAGCGCCCCCTACGACCCCTTCTGGGCCCACCGGCACCCCAAGCGGGCCGCCCTGATGGCCGCCGCCGGCCCCGCGGCCAACCTGCTGCTGGTGGTGATCGCCGGCCTGCTGATCCGGATCGGGGTCTGGTCCGGCGTCTTCTACGCTCCGGACACCGCCAACTTCACCGCCGTGACGGCCGCGGTCGACGGGAGCTGGGCGCAGGGAGCGGTGATCCCCCTCTCGGTCCTCTTTTCGCTCAACCTCCTCCTCTTCGCCTTCAACCTGCTCCCCCTGCCGCCGCTCGACGGCAGCGCCATCCTGCCCGGCTTCATGAGCGACGACACGGCGCGGCGCTTCCATGACCTCATCCGCCAGCCGATCTTCTCGATGATCGGCCTGCTGGCGGCCTGGCGGGTCTTCCCGGCGATCTCCGATCCCCTGCAGACCCTGGCGCTCAACCTTCTCTATCCGGGAGCGGGCTACCATTGAAAGCTCCGATCACCGCCCTCCTGATCCTCCTCCTGGCCGCGCTGGCCTTCGCCGCGCCGGCCGCCCCGCCGCCCCCCGCACCGCTCCTGCTGACCGGCGCCCGCGTCCTCGATCCCTCGGGAGACCGCCTCCTCGACGGCCGCGACGTGCTGATCGAGAACGGCCGCATCGCCGCCATCGGCGCCGCCGGCACCCTCCAGGCCCCGGCGGGAGTGCGGAGGATCGACCTCCAGGGATTGACCCTGATCCCCGGCCTGATCGAGATGCACTCGCACCTCCTCCTCCACCCCTACGACGAGACCCCGTGGGACGACCAGGTCCTGAAAGAGTCGCTGGAGCTGCGGACCATCCGCGCCGTGACGGCGGCCAAGGCCACGCTGGAAGCCGGGTTCACCACCGTGCGCGACCTCGGCACCGAGGGGGCGGGCTACGCGGACGTGGCCCTGCGGGACGCCATCGCCCAGGGGATGATTCCCGGACCGCGCGTCTTCGCCTCCA
>QHVW01000762.1:4752-5727 GCA_003223675.1 Acidobacteriota bacterium | reverse complement strand
CGTCATCCAGACGGTGTCTCCCACCTCGCGGGTCAGGCCGGGGATGATCGTGTCGGCGTTGTGCATCTGGGCGCCGACGAGGTTCTCGAGCCAGGTGTAGCTATAGAAGCCGCCGCGGTCCTGTCCGATCTGGACGATCCACGGCCAGACCTCCTCCGCGGGAGCATGGATGGTGATCGCTCGGGTCGCCTCGGACGCCGGATCCGGGGACATCTCGTCGCCCGGCCAGGTCCCGTGGACCTCCTCGTCCGTGGCGCCCCAGCGCAGGAACCACGGCCGCGCCGCCAGCAACCCCGTCGCGATCAGAGCCGCGCCGGTCGCTACGGTGCCGCCGATCGTACCGATTTTCGCTTTCATGGGATACCTCCCAAAGCCGGAGAAAAAGCCCGGCTTCCCTGTCTGCACCCTGGCAGAAGACGGATGGAAAGTCGCCGGTCCGCGGGGTGGGGGAGGGGGCGCGGAAAGGTGGCTCGGCCTCCCGGCCAAAAAAATTTCGCCATCCCAAAGGGGGACAAGTCCCCCTCTGGACTCCCCCTTCCCCAAAGCAAAGAGCCCAGAGCTCCAGAGCCCAGAGAAAACAGAGATCAGAGCGGGAATGGGAGCACGACGACACGAAACCCGATGACGCCGTTGCGGGAGCCCGGCACGGACCTGAGGCGGTACGCACAACGGGCGAGCCTGGAGACGCTGAAGCACGAGCCGCCGCGCACAACCCGGCGGACTTTAGGAGATGCTTCCAGATCCTCCCGGGCAGCGACCGGTTCGTACGGATAATCACCGTAGAGGCTCCGCGTCCACTCCCAAACGTTTCCGCTCAGCTCTTCGATTCCATAGGGGCTCGCTCCGCCAGGAAAGCAGCCCACCACGTTCCTCTCGCCAACACCAGTGTCGTCATAATTGGCCCGGTTCGCATCAGCCTTCCGACCCCACGGAAAGATCAGCCCGTCCACTCCTCGCGCCGCCTTTTCCCACTCC
>QHVW01000762.1:0-4678 GCA_003223675.1 Acidobacteriota bacterium | reverse complement strand
TCCCGCCAATACGGACGCTCAGGATCGTACCCGCTCGCCTCGACGAACCCCCCGTATTGCCCCACCGTCACCGGATATAGGCCCAACCAGAAGGCTGGCAGAGTTACCGGGGGACGGGGCTGCTCTCCCTTGTTCGACTCTGGGTCCTCCTCCGGGTCGTTCCCCATCAGAAACGATCCTGCCGGGACCTCGACGAATCCCAGATCCGGCTCTTTCGGCAGCCACCAGAGGTCCAGATCGAACCGTGGATCGCCCAGAACGGCCAGCGCCTTGCCCGCCGCGGCCCGCCGGACTGCTCTGACATGCCGATCATCCCGCATCGTCGTGAGGAGCGCCGTAACAATTCTTTCGCGGCAGTCGCTCGCGATGACGCCGCGCCCCATATCAACCACCGCTTCTCCGGCCAGGATCGCCGCCTCTCCTGCTGGCCCTGGGGACCGCTCCAACAATTCTCCCAGAACCGCACCGGCCGCCTGATCCCGTTGCTGTACAAGTCCTAGGTAGCCCAGGGTCAGCAAGCTCACCTCCCGCCATGGAGCCTCCCCGACATGGGACGACAGGGCTGTCATGATCGGCTCCACCTCCTGCTGCCCTCTCTGGGCCAGCGCTGCCGCCGCCAGATACTCCTGGAACGTCAGGTGGATGAAGCCGTACTGCCGGCCACCGCGGTCGAGGAGAAGACTTGTATGCTCCCGCACGTCCGCCAGGAATTGGTGCGCCGCCTTCTCAGGGTCCCGCTCCTTACGCCCGGCGAAAATGCGCTGAAGCTCCCGATCCAGATCACCTTCCTTGACCAGCCCAACTCCGGGCGAGGTTTCATGCATCCAGAGAGCGAGAGGCTGGAGGACGCGCAACGTGTCCAACAGGTCCAGGTCCTTCTCCGGCCGGCCCGCGAGACCCCGGGCGAGATTCCAGTGCTTGATCAGCGTTTCGATATACCGCTGATAAAGCTCGACTCGCCGCTCGGGCAAGGTCACCCCCTGGCGTTTCATCAGCGCCAATATAGTCAGGAGCAGCGGGTTGGCCGCGAGCGATCGCACTCCGGGATTACCCCGCACGGCGGCGAGAAGCTCTTCCCGCTCCCGGCTTGCATCCTCTCGCGCGGCTTGCGTCTCGCCGGCTGCCGCCTTCTCGATCGCGGCCGTCCATTTCTCGACGAAGGCTTTGATCTCCTCGTCATCGAAATCGACCAAGGTGGCTTCCGCCAGACCCTCGGACGCCGGGCGCACCTCACGACAAGGTTTCTGTGCTTCAACTCCCGCACCTCGTCGAGCCCATCGAGCAGCAGCAGGACTTCACCGCGGGCGAGCTTCTCCTTGAGCAAAGGGGTGATGGGGAGCTCAAGCCCGCGATCCTCGAAGTAACGGGACAGAAAACGTTGCAGGGGGAGGTCCCGTTTGGCGATGGCATTCGCATAGGCTGAGAGGGGGATCAGGACCGGTAGGCGACGGCCGAGCCCCGGGATCTCCTTCTGGCCGGAGGCGAGTGTCAGGGTGAGCGATTTTAGGAAAGTTGTCTTGCCAGAGCCGGGATCCCCGAGCAAGATCAAGCCGCTGCTCTCCCGAAGCAAGTCCAGCACGGGCTGCGGCTCGCTCAACTTCTCGCCCATGGCCTCGGCTTCATCCTTGCCCACCAGCCGGCCCGCCAAGCGCATCTGCCGTGCCCAGGTCTCTCCCTCCGGAGTCTGGACCCGGGCCTTCAGTGGCACATACATATCGAGGAGCGGCAGCCGGAGAGGGACACGGTCGGAGATCCCCATACCCCTGAAGTCGAGGTAGCGGTAGCGCTCGACGAGGTGGGCGAGGTAGAGGTTCTCGATCTTGGCAAGGTCAATGCGAGCGCTTCCTGATTTGTTCTTTGGCTTGGCAGTGGCTTTCCGCCCGGTCTTCGATGCCTGCTCCGCTTGATAAGTCTGAAGCGCCGCCACGACCATCGTCGCCAGCCTTTGCGGATCGTGGAAGGAGACCACCGCCCGCTCGCGCCCCACCTGCTCCCGGAAATGAAGCTGGCGCTGGTACACCGCCTCCGGCTCGCGGCCCCACTCGGCTAAGATGGCGAATTTGCCATCCGCCATGAACATCAGGCGCGGTTTCTTCCTCTTCTTGGCCTCCTCGTACTCGATCTGCGTATAGGAGAGATCGCTCCCCTCATGGCAGCTTCCGTTGAAGTGGCCCACCAATCCCACGAAGACGTCGCTCTCGGCGACCTTGCTCCGGCAGAGATCCGCCGGTGCGGCGTCCACGGCCCCGAAGGGCTGGAGGTCCTTCGCGGTCGAGCTCAAGAACACCGTCGTGAAATTCGCCATGCGATCTCCCGGAGCCTGTTGTGCAGTGTTGGCGTAATTTTGTCACATCGGCGGAGGTGTGGGAGCCTGCCGCCCCTGGCGGGGCTATGGAGGTGGTGGAGGCGTCCATCCCCGGGGCTCACGCCGCCGGGCTACTTCCTGCCGCCCTGCGGGCTGCGGTGTCGGTTATCGCGCCCCGGTGGGGCTTGGAGGATCGTTTGGGCCGGTCGCAACCCAGCCCGTTGGGCTGGGCTGAGGGAGCCCGGGCCTTCAGCCCGGAAGGCGGCGGTCCCTTCGGGGCCTGGAAGGCAGGCGGTTCCTCCGGAGTTGGTCGCTCCAGCGCTGGAGCGCGTTTCCGGCGCGAGATCGGTTTGAGGCCCGAAGGGGCCGCTCTCCCTCAGCCCAGGGCAACGCCCTGGGTGGGAGATGGACGATCCCTCCCCAGGCGGCCTGAAAGGCCGCGCTAGAACGGGCTGGATAGGCGGCCGAACGGCCGAGCAGGACTCTCGCGACCTTTCAGGCCGCCTTTGGGTTTGTTGCGTCCCCTTCCCAGGGCATCGGCCTCCGGCCTCAGCCCTGAGCTGGAATCTCCCGACCCGTTGGGCCGGTTTGAATACAGCTCCGCCAGGAGGACGGCCCCCCGTACCGTCCTCCTGACGTCCGTCAATTGTCAAAGAACCGCGACGTCAGGGCCCCCGCGTCCTGCCTGGAGCTCCCCGACGCCTTTCTTCTCTTCCCCGCCGCCGTTTTCATGAGCCCGGCGGCGTTTTTGTCTTCCCCGCCGCGTGTCGAAGCTTCCCGCGCGGCGATCCAGCGTTCCCGGGCGGCCGGGTTGCTTGCCCGGCGGCTTTTTTGATTTCCCCGACAGCCATCCCGTCTTCCCGCGTGGCCATCCTGAATTCCCCGCCTGCCATCTTTCGTTCCCGCGGCGCCATCTCGTCTTCCCGCGCCGTCATCTTTGCAATTTCGGCCACCGGGGGGCTTGCGAGGACGGCATCCAGCCTTCGGCGCGGCCTATCCACATCAGCAAGTTCCCCATGTGGGACTCGAGGACAGGCATCCACAGGCTTGGAGGCCTTGAGGTATACCGGAAGACGGACTGCTTGTCTAGCCGCTTGTGTGCATTTGGAGGATGCCTATCCTGGGCATGAAGGGAAAATTCCCAGTGGATTCAAAGAGATAGGGTCTGGACGAGGATAAAATCCGCATAGACCTCTTGACAGGCCGAGCCGGCTGGTCTACCATGGGCGCCGTCGTCGAGCTTCATCCCAAAAACATCAATCTCTGGTCTATGTGGCTGGAGAGCTATGGAAAGGAGGTCCCTGGGACCGGCAAAGAGGACGTGTATTCGAATCGATTTTGTGACCCTGAAAACCGAACCGAAGGAGGGCGGGAATCCCTCTAAAACAACAACCAAAAAAGGAGAAAGACCATGGCTACGATCACTGTGGCGAAACTGATCTCGGACTGGGAGCTGCTGCACACCGCTCTCCAGCCCCACCTGACGGACCTGCCCTTCCTCAAAGACCAGGCGACGCAGCTCGAAGGGCTCATCGCCGACGCCAAGGGGATGGACACCAAGCAGCAGGACCTGCGCGGCTCCCTCCAGGAGACCGTGCGGCAGCGGAAGGATCTCGAGAAGCGGGGGAAGGTGCTTCACTCCCAGCTCGCGGCGATGCTCCGGGGCAGCTTCGGCTTCGACAACCAGACGCTCCTCGGCTTCGGTGTCAAGCCGCGCCGGCCGCGCAAGAAGAAGGCGCCGGCCGATATTCCCCAACCGGCGCCGCCGCCGCCGCATCCGTCCACTCAGCAGTAGACGTTGGTTGTATCGGGTTCTTTGACAACTGAATCGTAAGCAAGGGGCCCTTTTGCAGGGCCTCCCGGGAGCAGGTGCGCCCGGGGGGCCCGTCTTTTTTAAACATCTCTTCCACCTCTCGCGTATACTGAATGTTTGCGCAAGGAGGGGAGAATGCGATCCGTCACCCTGGGCCTCACGCTCTGTGTCGTCTGCGTCTCGACCTCCGGGAGCGCCTGGGCGCAGGCTCCCGCGGCCTCTGTGCCGCCCGTCGATCTGCTGGACGACCGGGGAGAGCCGGTCGCCAGCCCTCTGGAGATCTGCTTCCGGACGGACCTCAAGAGCGACTGCGTGGATCTCGCCGCGGGGGACGCCTTCACCCCGCCGGCCCCGTTGCGGAGCTTCCGTGCCGAAGGGCCGGACCATGGGCCGGCCTTGCTCGCGGGGGCGGCTCTCCAGCCCGGCGCGGACGGCCGCGTCCGGCATCTCCATCAATCCCGGGCAGACCGACGCGCAGGGGCATTTCGAGGTGGCCTTTCTGGAGGGGCGGCGCAACCGGCTGTTCGCCAGCGGGCCCGGCTGTCCGCTCTCGGTCTTCG
>QHVW01000378.1 GCA_003223675.1 Acidobacteriota bacterium | reverse complement strand
ACGCACCGTACCGATCTTTGAGCTTGTCCGCCATCCACCATAGTTTACCTTTCCGTATCTCTTGGCGCCCAACAGCCTAGTTTAACTTCACCGCCCCAAACCCTCAGAATGCATATCGCCACAATCCTGGTCTGCCGGCGGAAATCATAGAGAAATACGCATGCCCTTTGTCGTCAGTACTTTACCATTCTAGGCCTATCCCCTCTTTCCGTCAACGTGACACCCAGGTGACGGATAAGCCTTCAACGCTTGACAAGCCCAAAGTGCTCTTATCCGGACATCCTGAACAGGTCCCGCCAGGGGAGCTATCCTCTTGGCGACGTTGATTTTGTCCGCCCCCAAGGGCGAGCCTGAGGCGTATAAGCAGACCGGGTTGGACGGGGATCAGGACGCTTATCCGTCAAGCTCACGGACGATATGCACGACGGCACAGAGGAGGCCCGAGGTGCTTATACGTCGCCAGGTGGACGGATAAGCGTCCTCCGCCATCCCGGCAAGACGGTCCTCCTCGTCAGCGAAGCGGGGGATTCGCGCTTTCCCGGAGGGATCCGGCGCCAGGTGAGCAGGTGCCAACCGTTCGGCTGGCACCTGGTGCTGCAGGCCCTCATCACCCCGACCCTCTTCTCCCGGCCTCCCCCCCACCCTGACGGGAGAAGAGGGAGAAAGACGATCCAAGATGGGCCTTCTTGAGCCCTCTCTCTCCCGTCAGGGTGGGGGAGGCCGGGAGAGAGAGGGTTGGGAGAGTGAGGGCCAGCCCCGAAGGGGCGGCCTCGCCTCATTGCGCCGGCGGCGCCGGCGGGACGGGCAGGCTGAAGTTGGTCGACAGGAAGACCGCCATCTGGTCCCGGTTGACCACGCTGTTGGGGCAGTAGTTGCCGCCGCCGCAGCCGGCGGTCACCCCGCGCCGCGCCAGCTCGTCGATCCAGGGGGCGAACGGGCTGGAGCAGGGCATGTCGGCGAACGTCGGGGTGCCGCAGGCCGGCGGGGTCCAGCCCTGCCCCTGCAGGGTCGCCAGCAGGAAGACCGCCATCTGCGAGCGGGTGACCGAGGTGCCAGGGCAATAGTTGCCGCCGCCGCAGCCGGCGGTCACCCCGCGCCGCACCAGCTCGTTGATCCAGGGCGCGTAGGGGTTGGAGCAGGGGACGTCGGCGAACATGGGGGTGGTGCAGGCGGGCGGCACATAGCTCCCCCCCTCCTTGGCCCGCAGCAGGAAGAGCGCCATCTCGTCCCGCGTCATGGGGCCGCCCGGGCAGTAGTTGCCGCCGCCGCAGCCGGTGGTCACGCCGGCGTTCTCGATCGCCTCGATCCACCGCCAGGTCCAGTAGTTGTAGGGGACGTCGAGGAACGTGTGGTAGTCGAACGAGGCGCACTGGTCGTCGACGATGGCGATCGCGGCCCCCCGGCCGTCCGCCTTGAGAAAGGCCGACATGGTGGCGTCGGCGGCGTTGGGCGGGTCGTGGTGGCCGAACCCCATGGTATGCCCGAGCTCGTGGGTGACCGTCTCCTTGAAGGAGGTCTCGCCGATGCACTCGCTGCCGTTGTTGACCACCACGAAGGTGGTCATGATCGGGTGCCACGCCTGGCCGTCGTGGTCTTGCGTGGAATTGGGATTGTAGATCGCGCCGCCGTAGGAGAGCGTCCCCTGGCAGTTGCTGAGGTCGGCCAGGTCGTCGCAGGGGTCGTTGAAGATCACCCCCCCCTGGTCGTAGTCGAAGTTGGCCGAGCAGGTGATCGAGCGCGGCCGGACGCCGCCGTAGTTGTAGAGGATCACCGAGTCGGGATGGTTGACCCAGGCGGCGATCCCCTGCTGGACCGCGCCCACGCCGCCGTCCGAGATCCCGTTCTGGCCCGGCGTGGTGGCCGTCACCGTGACCGTGGTGGCGCCGGTCTCGAAGCCGAACCAGCGCATGGGCAGCCCGTCGCCGGCGGCGGGCAGCCAGACGCAGTACTGCGGGCTGTTCACCACCGCCGCCTTGGTCGGGAGCGAGGTCAGCGGCGCTCCGGCGGCCTCCACCCGCCTGGCGTCCCAGGCCGCCCCCTTGGCCACCTCCCGGAGGTGCTGGAGGAGGGCGTCCTTTTTATACAGGCCGACCGGCTCCGCCGGCAGCAGGCTCTGGCTCTTGAGATCGATGCGCCGGGCCTCGGCCAGGGGGCGCAGCAGGCCGGTCCCGGCGACCTCCTCCAGGAGGCCGTAGGCCATCATCTTGGCCCGCCACCGGCCGCCGGGGGCGCGATCGAGGAAGAGGAGATACCCGTGGCCGGACGCGAACCGCGGCGCGCCGGCGACCGCCGCGGCGCGCTCCTTCCCCTGTCCGCCCGGCTCCACCACCTCGAAGACGTCGCTCACCCGGGCGCCCGCCACCGGCTGGAGCAGGTGGAAACGAGTAATGGTGACCGGGATTGTTTCCCCTTCTTCAACCCAGGACTCCACGGCCTCTGCAAAAGTTACCGACTGGCTGACCCGGGCCAGGGTCCCCAGGTTGGGCGGGGGAGCCACGGTGGTCGCGCGGGCGGGGGAGAGGGAAGCCCAGAAGGGCAGGGAAACGAAACAAGCTGCGAGCAGGCGCTTGGCCATCGTTGATCTCCCGGAAGATAGCGCTGATGCCCCGGCCCGACGCCGGCCGGCCGTACCGATGAAAAGGTCTCTTGCGAGCCGCGTGCCCGATTTTCGGCACGGCTTTTGCTTTTTGGCTCGTCCGTTGACTTGATTCCCGCTCGTAAAGGGGAGAGCAGGCTTCTGTAACAACAAGCAATCGAGCTCGGCTCTTCCGTGTAGTTGAAAGGTTTCCACCAAAGGAGTGCTTCCATGCGCCAAGTCTCTCGAGCTCTCGTTCCCCTTCTGTTGGCTCTGTTCCTGATCGCGGTGGCCCTGCCGGGCTCGGCGGCCACCATCGCGCCCCCCGCCAACCTGGGTGAGCTGGCCCGGATCAGCTCCTCGGTGGTCCTGGCGGAGGCCGTGGATTCCCACAGTGAGCTGCGCGGGGAGATCCCCTACACGCTCACCAGCTTCCGGGTCGTGCAGACCGTGGCGGGCCAGGAGGCCGGGCGGACCCTGACCCTGGAGACCCCGGGCGGCGTGGTGGGCGAGCACGGCTTCCGGGTGCCCGGCACGCCCCGCTTCGCCAAGGGCGGGCGCTATCTGCTCTTCCTCGCCCCGGCGCCCAGCGGCAACTGGCGGTTGCAGATGGCCGCGTACGGCATCCTGCGGGAGGTCCCGGGGACCGGCCTCCTCCAGCCCGTCGCCGAGGCCGGCGAGCTCGACGTCCTGCCGCGCGCCGGCGTCGAGGCGGTCGGCGTCTACCGTGAGAAGGACCTGCTGCCGCAGCTCGCCGCGGCGCACGGCGGCGCCCCGTGGCACCGCCAGGCGTCGGAGGCCACGAGCCAGGATCTCGCCCTGCTGGGGAAGGCGACCGACACGACCTCGACCAATCCGCCGGGCGTCGCGGTACCGGGCGCTCCCACCGCCTGCCGCTACATCGCCGGCGATCCGAACGCCGCCACCCCTGACATGACCCCGCTGCGCTGGTTCGGGTTCGAGACCGGCACCACGGTCAGCTACTGGAGCACGACCCCGGGCCAGACGGGGATCTCGGACGGCGGCGCCGGGGCGGTCCAGAACGCGGCCGCGGCGTGGACCAATCACAATACCTCGGCGATCAACCTGCTCTACGCGGGCTCCAAGGCCAGCTCCGCCAGTTGCGGCAGCAACAACGGGTACGTCCCCGGCGAGGTGACCTTCAACGACCCCTGCAACCAGCTCCCGGCGCTCACGGTCTGCGGCGGCACGGTGCCGGCGGGCTGGACGAGCACGACCTGCTGCGGCTCGGTGGCGATGTATGGCTACTCTTACAACACCGGCCAGACCCTGGATCACGACGGCAACAACTGGCACCCGATGACCGGCGTCGCCGTGCTGGTCAACGACGGCTCCCAGTGTCTGGGCGCGACTGACTTCCAGGAGATGATGACCCACTTCCTGGGCCACGCCGTGGGCTTCGAGCACCATAACGATACGGACGCCACGATGTACCAGAGCCTGGGCGTCCACGCGTCCCGCGGCGCCGCCATCTCCACCACCGACAAGGCCTGCGCCTCGTTCTCGTACCACACCTACCTCGACGTCCCCTACACCTACTTCGCGTGGCGGTTCATCGAGGCGGTCCGCCTGGCGGCGGTGATG
This sequence comes from Acidobacteriota bacterium, assembly GCA_003223675.1. GTDB lineage: Bacteria > Acidobacteriota > Thermoanaerobaculia > Multivoradales > UBA5704 > DATARR01. The sequence goes on along the minus strand of QHVW01000378.1, from coordinate 3,352 downwards.
GACGACTGCGGCGGCGCCAACTTCTGCCCCAACGACGTGGTGACGCGCGGCTCCATGGCCCTGCTCCTGCTGAAGGCCAAGGAGGGCGCCGCCTATACCCCGCCCCCCTGCACCACGGCCACGTTCAACGACGTGCCCTGCTCGGACCCCCTGGCGCCGTGGGTGGAGGAGCTGGTCCGCCGGGGCGTGACGGCCGGCTGCGGCGGCGGCAACTACTGCCCGACCAACCCGGTGACGCGCAACCAGATGGCCGTCTTCCTGATCAAGACGGTGGAGGGGCCCTCGTACGTGCCGCCGGCCTGCACGACCGATCCCTTCAACGACGTGCCGTGCAGCAGCCCCTTCGCCCCCTGGGTGAAGCAGATCACGGACCGGGGCATCACCGCCGGCTGCGGCGGCGGCTCCTATTGCCCCAACAACACGGTGGTCAAGGCGCAGATGGCGGTGTTCTCGACGGTGAGCTTCCACCTCCCGCTGCCCTGACGCGATGGAGAGACCGGTCATCCGGCCCGCGCAGCAGGTCCTGATCGGCCTCTGTCTGGAGCCTCCCGAGGCGTTTTCTCTGGGCGGCGTGGACGTCCGGCGGCTCGCCGGCCACGCCGCCCGCCTCCAGGTCGAGTCCTATCTCCTGGAGGCCCTCACCCCGCATCAGCGGCGGCTGGGCCCGGAGGCGGCCTCCTGGCTCGGCGAGATGCGGCGCAACGTCTTCGCCGTGGCGGTGGACAACCTGCGCCGCGACGAGGAGCTGCGCGAGGGGCTCGCCCGCCTGGATGAGGCGGGCCTCCCCTTCATCCTGCTCAAGGGCTCCGGCCTGCGCGCCGAGCGGCCGGGGCTCGCCGGCCGTTTCCAGTGCGACGTCGACGTGCTGCTGCGGCGGCAGGACCTGGAGCGCGCCGAGGCGATCCTCGCCGGCCTCGGGTTCACCCTCGACGAGTCGTACCTCGACCGCGGCGGCATGCTGCGCGAGCACTTCCACCTCGGCTATCAGCGGCAGGGGGCCACCGTCGAGCTGCACTGGGATATCGACGTGGAATCCCCCGCCGGCTTCACCGAGCGGCTCTGGGAGCGCAGCCGGCGGGTCGAGATCGACGGCGGCGCCTGCCGCGTGCTCGCTCCCGAGCATCAGCTCCTGGTCGCCTGCCTGCATCTCTCGCGTCACGCCTTCTTCAGCGGGCTGCGCTGGCTGGCCGACCTGAAGCTGCTGCTGCCGGCCCCGCTGGAGACGCGGGAGCGGCTGGTGGAGGAGGCGAGGGGGTGGCCGTCGCGGGCGGTCTGGTGTCCGCTCTGGCTGCTGGCGCTCCAGGGCGTGCCCGGCGCCGAGGCCTTCGCCGACGCCCTGGACGCCGGCCCCGCCGAGCGCCGGCTGCTTCAATCCCTGCTCCCGGCGCTGCTGCTGGAGGAGCCCTGGCTGGGCCTCCCCGCCTGGCGGGGCGCCAAGGCCCTCCACACCTGGCTGTTCTCGGACCGCTCGCTGCTCTCGCTGCTGCCGGAGGCCTGGGGGGAGGGGGTGCGAGCGCTCATCACCCCGGCCCGGGCGCTCACCCCTGATCCCAGCACGCGTTGACCTTTATATATAGGGGGAAAGCAATGGCGGGGCGGCGGCGCGCGCACCGGTCCCGGCCGCGAAGGACCGGAAGCGCGGCCGCCGCGAAGAAAGGTGGGAGCAGAGGAGCGTCCCCGTCCGCTCCCCTGCTTGGACCATCGATTGTCAAAGAGCGCGGGGGCGAAACGCCGCGTGACGAGCCCGGCGAGCCTCATTCCCCCGGCCTCCTCCTATTCGGAGGAGGCTTCGTGTCCTGCAAAGACCTTCTCGCGCCTCATTCCCTGCTTTTCGCGTCGCATTCCCTCGCCTTCGCGCCGCATTCCCCCGGCTTCGAGCCGTTCGAAGGCGAGAAAAAGCGCCGCGATCTCCATCTCGAGAGGCGCGAAGGGGAGGGAATGAGCCGTTCCCCCGCCTTCGCGTCTCTCGATCGCCCCTTCGCGCCCCATTCCCTCGCCTTCGCGCCGCATTCCCCCGGCTTCGAGCCATTCGAAGGCGAGAAAAAACGCCGCGATCTCCATCTCGAGAGGCGCGAAGGGTAGGGAATGAGCCATTCCCCCGCCTTCGCGTCTCTCGATCGCCCCTTCGCGTCCCATTCCCCCGAGCTCGCGAGGCCCGAAGAGCTCTGCGCGCCGTCCGAAGAAGGGGGAACGCGCCCCGAACAAGAGGGAATGCGTTCCGAACAAGTCTTCTGGACATGTACATCGGAGCTCGCGAGACAAAATCTCCGGGGAATGCCTCGCGAGCTCCGGGGAACGGACCGCGACGAGGAGCTATTCTGACATGATTCGTAGCAAAAGTCAAAAAAAGTCGCGGAAACAACTCGGTAAGTCCTTGTAAGGCAATCTGTTAAGCCCATCCTGAGAGGCCTAGAGCCCTCCAAGAGGCACCGGGCCGGAGGAGAATTTTCCGCCAGGGGCTTGACAAGCCGTATGGTACATGACATCCTATGTACATCGCAACACCCTCCCCCCGAGGGCTCATCGCAGGGATGAGCAGGCCGGGCCTTCGGGGATCGTCAGATCGCGGATTTCCGCCTCTGCTTCCGGCGACGGATCGAGGGGGCAGCACGCACCAGCGGGACCGCCTCAACGACTCTCGGGATTCGCTCGCGAGGCGGGCAGGAGTGCTCTTTGACAATTGATACACCCTTTTGCCAGGGGGACGGCGGCGGGCGGGGCCGTCCTCTCTGGCCTCTTTGTGCGCCGGTTGGCTGGCAGGTAGGCGGGACACGAGGCGTGAGGCGTATCGTCTCTCGACGTGCCCCCACCGACTGCCAGAATCCGATTAGTTATGCTAAAGTATCGGCTCGACGAAAGGGAGACGGCATGACGAAGCTTCTCCAGAAGGCCTTTGACGAGGCGGCCAAGCTTCCAGAGAAGAACCAGGATGCGCTCGGTTCCTTGCTGCTCGAAGAGATTGAGGTGGAGCGGCGGCGGGAGGATCAGAGCCCGGGAATGCCGTGGCCGGAGATCCGGGAGCGCTATCCGCACCAGTGGCTGTTGCTCGAAGCAACAGAGGCGTGCTCCTCGGGAGGGCAGCGGATTCTCGAGAGACTCGCCGTCCTGGAGACCTGCCCGGACGGGCTCTCCGCCATGAGGAGATACGGAGAGATCCATGGTCAGGATCCTCGCCGCGAGCTGTACGTCCTGCACACCGACAGGGAGACCGTGGAGGTCGAAGAAGCTCACTGGGGTGGAATCCGGGCGGGCTCTTGATACGCCGAGATCACCCGGCGAGTGTCAGAAGGTGTCTGGAGAGTCAACCCCGAAGGGGTGCAGGCATAAAGCCTGGGGCTTCAGCCCCAGGAAC
>QHVW01000761.1 GCA_003223675.1 Acidobacteriota bacterium | reverse complement strand
CGCTCCGGTGGCTCCGAGGGCCGCGAGGACGCCCTGCCGTTCGGTCCCCTGGAGCCGGAGACGGACCGTACCCTCGACCTCGGCCTCCGCCGCTGGGTGCGCGAGCAGACGGGTCTGGAGCTCGGCTACGTCGAGCAGCTCTACACCTTCGGCGACCGCTACCGCGATCCGCGCGAGACGCAGGAGGGCCCGCGCGGGGTCTCCGTGGCCTACCTGGCGCTGGTGCACGAGGCCACCGTGCACCGGGGGGCCCGCTGGCGGGACTGGTACGAGCTCTTCCCCTGGGAGGACTGGCGCGCCGGCCGCCCCGAGGTGATCGACCGCGTGATCGCGCCCGCCCTCGACGCCTGGGTGGCGGCCGCCCCCGAGCCTCCACTGCGGCTGGAGCGGCGCCAGCGGGCGGACATCGTCTTCGGCCTCGGCGGCGTGGGCTGGGACGGCGAGCGGGTGCTGGAGCGCTACGAGCTGCTCTACGAGGCCTATCTGGTGCCGGAGGCCTGGCGGGACCGCGCCGAGACGGGGGGCGCCTACGAGGCGCGGCGGCCGGCCCCGCCGGAGGTGCCGGAGCTGCTGGCGGGGCGCCCCATGGCGCTCGATCACCGGCGCATCCTGGCCACCGCCCTGGGCCGGCTGCGGGGGAAGCTCAAATACCGGCCGGTGGTCTTCGAGCTCCTGCCCCCCGCCTTCACGCTGCTGCAACTTCAAAGGGTGGTCGAGGCGCTGGCCGGCGTGCGTCTCCACAAGCAGAACTTCCGGCGCCTGGTCGAGAACACCGGCCTGGTCGAAGGCACCGGCCGCCAGGACGCCCAGACCGGCGGCCGGCCCGCCGAGCTGTTCGTGTTCCGCCGCGAGGTGCTGCGGGAAAGGCCGGCGCCGGGGGTGGGGCTGCCGGGAAAAACCAAATCAAGGACATAAAGGACCCAAGGGACCCAAAGGACTCCAAGGACAAAAAACGCGCTTTTTCGTCCTTTGGGTCCTTTATGTCCTTTGGGTCCTTTTGGTAAAATCCACCGCCATGCCCCGCCTCCTCCTTACCGGCGCCGCGCTCGCTCCCCTGGTGGAGCGCCGTCTCCCGCGCCATCTCCCTCCGACACACCCCGGAGAGATGCTGCTGGAAGAGTTCCTGAAGCCTCTGGGCATCAGCCAATCGGCGTTCGCGATTCGTCTGGGGGTCTCTTTTCCAAGGCTCAACGAGATCATCCGTGGAAAGCGTTCCGTGACCCCCGACACGGCGCTCCGCCTGGCGCGCGTCCTTGGCATGTCCGCGGATTTCTGGCTGGGCCTTCAGCAGGATTGGGACCTGTGGCACGCCATGCACAGCGAAGAGGCTGCCGCGATCGAGCAACTGGAGCCGTTACGGCGCCGAGCTTGAGCCATGTCACCAAAGACCGCCATGCCCCGCCTCCTCTTTGCCGGTGCCGCGCTGCTCGCGGTCGCCCTGCCCGCCGCCGCGCAGCATGAGATCCAGCAACCCAAGGGGACCTGGCAGAAGCCGGGCGAGATCCATGCTGGATTCGTGCAAGAAGGGCGGCTGAGGGCGTCCTCGACAGGTTGGCCCTCATCACCCCGGCCCTCTTCTCCCACCGCACTCCCCCCAACCGGGAGAAGAGGGAGAAATACCATTAAATCTGGGCCTCTTTAGCCCTCTCTCTCCCGTCAGGTTGGGGGGGAGGCTGGGAGAGAGAGGGTTGGGAGAGTGAGGGGCTCGCCCCAAAGGGGCGCTATTCCGGTTTCCCCTCAAACAGCGCCTCCGTCGGCAGCGTCCGCGGACCGCTCTCGTCGCAAACCGCGAATTTCGCGGGATACATCGAGACGCCCGCGAATTCTCCCCGTGCGTTCAAAACATA
>QHVW01000760.1 GCA_003223675.1 Acidobacteriota bacterium | reverse complement strand
ACCTCAAGGCCGAGCTCGAGGTGGGGCAGCTCCACGAGAAGATCGACCGCCTCCACGCCGAGGCCCTGGGGCGGCTGGACGAGATCCGGCGGGGGCTGGCCCGGGGGCGGTGAGCCGCCTCCTTGTCACCTCGCCGCAACGCGGCAGACCCCAACGCCGGGAGCGCCGCCACCGTACAATCTGGGTAGACGCTCTCGATTGGAGCTCGCGCGGCGACCTGTGACGGCCGGCTGACGGGAACGGCGGCCCCCCGGCGCATGCTCAAGCATTGCCGCGCTGTAAGGAGCTGTTCATGGCGATTCACAGTCCCCTGGGGTCCTTCCCGCCCACGCCGTCCGGCGAGCGCTGGCTGGTAGTCTCTTTTCATGGTCTCGCGCCGCACACCCAGCGTCCCTGCCAGGAATTTCTATTGCAGCTCGCGGACCTCGGCGTGCCACGGACCTCGCTCCTCCTGGTACCGCGCTGGCACGGCATGGAGACGATCCTGGAGCGTCCATTCTTCCTGCGCTGGCTGCGCTCGCTCGAAGCGGCGGGCCATGAGATCTGCCTGCATGGGCTCACCCACCGCGTGGAGACGCCACCCCGTAGCCTCTTCTCCGCGCTGGTCGGCCGCTTCTACTCCGCCGGAGAGGGGGAGCTCTACGGCGACGGCCGCGAGCAGGCCGAGGCGCGGATCCGCGAGGGGATGGAGATCCTGGCCGCGGCGGGGCTCACGGCCCGCGGCTTCGTCGCTCCGGCCCTACTGCTCAGCCCGGCGGCCCGGGAGGTGCTCCGCCGGCGCGATTTCGAGTACACCGTGACTCCCCGCCACCTCGACCTGCTGGGGGAGGACCTGCGGATCGCGGTGCCGGCGGTCTCGTTCAGCACGCGGGGCTTCCTGGGACGCTCCCTCTCGCCGCTGGCCGGCCGGGCCCGCTTCGCCCTCAGCCGGCGGCAGCCGGTCCTCCGGGTGTCGGTCCACCCCCAGGACCTCTACGAGCGGGGGGTGCGGCGCGCTCTGGTCTCCGTCCTCCGGCGGGCGCTCGCGGACCGCGAGCCGGTGACCTACGGCGAGCTGGCGCGGATTGTCACACCGTCACACGGTTGACGGAAACCTGTCACAATCCCGAAGAAGCGGCCAGGTAAGATGCCGGGCTGAAAGGAACGCCGCATGGAACGACGACTGGATCAGGATCTCGACCGGGTACGCCAGGCTCTCCTCAAGATGGGAGGCATGGTGGAGGGGATGGTCGCCAAGGCGACGCAGGCCCTGCTCGATCGCAACAATCAGCTCTGCACCGAGGTGATCGAGGGGGACAACCAGGTCGATCACCTGGAGATCGAGATCGACGAGGCCTGCCACCTGATCCTCGGCACCAAGCAGCCGACGGCGGTCGACCTGCGCTTCCTGGTGGCGGTGATGAAGATCAACGGCGATCTCGAAAGGATCGGCGACTCGGCGGTGAACATCGCCCAGTCGGTGGAGCAGCTCAACGAGCATCCGCCGCTCAAGCCCTACATCGACCTCCCCCACATGTCGCAGCTCGTGCAGGACATGGTGCGCAAGAGCCTCGACGCTTTCGTGCGCCGCGACGCCCAACTCGCCACCGAGGTCTGCAAAGGCGACGACGCCGTGGACGGCCTCTACAAGCAGATCTTCCGCGAGCTGCTGACCTACATGATCGAGGACCCGAAGACGGTCACCCGCGCCCTCCACCTCCTCCTCGTCTCGCGCAACATGGAGCGCATCGCGGACCACGCGACCAACATCGCCGAGGACGTCATCTACTACGTCGAAGGGCGGGACATCCGCCACTCCCACGGCAGCGATCTGCTGAAGGCGGGATAAATACCCGGGAATCCGCTCCTGCCCTCATTTGCCCTCCCTCCCCCCCTGGAGTAAAATAAACAAGCCGTGTCACGATTTTCCGGCACGCCTCACCAGGACTCTCAGAAGACCAGCCCAGGGAAAGGGGACCCGGTGCTGCGCACCAGTAGTTACACCATCTACGTAGACCTGCCCGGCAACGGCGAGGAGATGCTCCTCGTCCATACCTATACGGGCGCGTTCGACCGCGTCTCGCGGCGGGTCGCCACCTGGGTGCGCTCGCTGGAGGCGGGCCGGCCGCCGAAGCCGCTCTACGGCGAATGGACCCCCGAGCCCCCCTCCCCCGCCGGCGAGGCCGTCCCGCCCACGGAAGCGACGATCGAGGTCCTCCACCGGCGGGGGTACCTGACGCCGATGAGCCGCGAGGAGGAGGAGGCTTTCTTCACCCAGTACGTGGAGAAGCTCCATGCCTTGTATCTGCGGCGCTGGCCCACCTACCTCTTCATGCCGACCTACGACTGCAACCTGCGCTGCGGCTACTGCTTCCAGGACCACATGCGCACGGACGGCCGCTTCGCCCATCTGCTGCGGCGGATGACCCCCGAGATGGCCGACCGCCTGTTCGCGGCGATGCCGAAGATCGAGGCGCTGCACGGCATCCCGGCGGACGCCGAGCCCCAGGTCGAGATCGGGTTCTTCGGCGGCGAGCCGCTGCTGGCGGCCAACCGCCCGCTCGTGGAGCACGTCATCCGCCGCGGGCGGGAGCGCGGGAAGGCCCGCTTCTGGGCGATCTCGAACGGCACCGAGCTCGACGCCTACGAGGATCTCCTGAGCCCCGATCGCCTGGGCAGCGTGCAGATCACCCTCGACGGCCCGCCGGGCGAGCACGACAAGCGGCGGGTCTACGCCGACGGCCAGGGGTCCTGGGAGCGGATTGCCCGCAACGTCAGGATGGCGCTCGACCGGGGGATCATGGTGGCGATCCGCACCAACGTGGACCGCACGAACCTCCACGGGCTGGCCGCGCTGGCGGAGGAGATCGCCGCCCAGGGGTGGGACCGCTATCCGAATTTCGCCTCCCAGGTTGCACCCATCCGCGCCTCGAACGACAAGACCGACGCCAAATCGACGTTCAACACCTGGGAGCTCGACCGCCAGCTCACGGCGATGCGCGAGAGCCACCCGGCGGTGGCCGTGCTGGGACGCCAGGACGACGGCCTGCGCAACCAGGCCCGGCGGATCTTCTCCCGGCGCGGGCTGCCGTCGTTCAAGCCCAGCTTCTGCTCGGCGCACACGGGGATGTACATCTTCGATCCCTTCGGGGACGTCTACGCCTGCTGGGAGAAGACGGGGGACGAGAAGGTCCGCATCGGCCACGTCGACGAGAGCTCCGAGGTCCACTTCAACTTCGACCTCCGGGCCCTCTGGCAGGGGCGCACGGTGGCCTCGAACCCGGTCTGCCTCAAGTGCCGCTACAACCTGTTCTGCGGCGGCGGCTGCGCCGTGCTGGCGGCCGACCGCTCCGGGGGGGACTTCTACCGGAGCTATTGCGACGGCTTCGCGCACCGCTTCCGCGCCTCGGTGGCGGAGGCGTATCTCGATCACGCGGAGGGCAAGGCCTTCGCCGACCGGCCGGACGCCTTCTGCGATCTCTGATCGCGACCAGGACAAGGAGGGATCCATGAAGAAACAGAAGAGGGGCGGGCGGGCACCGATCGAGGAGATCGTCAGCCTCAACGACGAGCTCTTCAGCTTCGTGACCGGAGATCCGCTGGCGGCGCTCGACGAGCGGCTGGCGATGGTCGCGGGGGGCGGCCCGTCCTGCGACACCTTCACGTGCTCCAGCTTCGGATCGTGCAGCGGTTTCAGTTGCGGGACGTTCAAGGTCAATTGAGGTGCGCTGAGCCGAGATGTTTCCGCCCGACAACTCGCAGACTCGCCAGCCGCGGCTCGCCCCGTTGATCGTCGTCAGCCTCGCGCTGGGGATCGGCGCAATATCTACCGTCGGCAGCATCGTCCATGCTGTGCTGCTGCGTTCCCTCCCGTTCTCCTCTCCGGAACGCTTGGTGCTGATCGGGGAGGTGCAATCGTTGAATCCGGGCGCCTGGCAGCCCGTGTCCTATCCCGACTACCTCGATTGGAGGTCTCAGAGCCACGTCTTCACGGAGATGGCGATTTCCCGTCTCTGGAACCCCGCTCTGCGCCTGCCCGCCGAAACGGACCGGCTCTCCGGCGCCGAGGTCTCCGCCGGTTTCTGCTCTCTCCTGGGCCTGAAGCCGGAGCTCGGGCGCCTCCTGGAGCCCCGAGATTTCCGCCCCGGAGCGGACCCCGTGATCGTGCTGAGCCACCAGCTCTGGGTCCAATGGTTCGGTGCCGATGCCGGTGTCATCGGCAGATCGGTCCCGCTCGACGGCCAGATGAGCACGGTCATCGGCGTCCTGCCGGCGGGGATCTCCCTTAACGAGCCGATGGTCGCCGACGAAGCCGATCTCCTGAGGCCTCTGGCCGTGCCGCCGGGCTCCCCTTCCGCGACCCGGGATTATCGTACCATGCGGGCCATCGCGCGGCTGGCGGACGGCGTCCCCCTCCAGCAGGCCCGGTCCGAAATGCAACAGATCGCGCAACGCCTGGCGGCGGCGTATCCGGCGAGCAACCGGGGGACCGGCGTGCGTGTGGAGCCTTTCCGGAAGGTAGCGGTCGCCGGCTCACGTCCGCTCCTGTTGGCGCTGCTCGGGGCGGCGGCCCTGCTGCTGCTCCTCGGCTGCGTCAACGCGGCCAACNNGCTCCTCCGGGAGAGCCTGCCTCTCGTAATGATGGCCTTCGTGCTCGGCCTGCTCCTGACCCTCTGGGCCTGGGACGTGATCGTGGCCCTGCTGCCTCCATCGCTCGTTCGTCTCACCGGGCTGGCCCTCGACGGCCGCACCGTGGCGCTCACCGCGCTGGTCTCTCTCCTCGCCCTCGTCCTCATCGACCTGCTGCCCTTCCTGGAGCTGGCGCGCCTCCCCCTGCTCACCATGCTCAACGAGCGGTCCGCCCGGACGGGTGAGTCCAGCTCCAGCCGTCGCAGCCGCAACGCGCTGGTGGCCGCCGAGCTCGCCCTCTCGCTGGCGCTGCTGATCGGCGCCGGCGTTCTGATCCGGAGCGTCGTCCATCTCTCCCGGGTCGACCTCGGCTTCCGCCCGGAAGCGGTCGTCGCTTTTCCTCTCGATCTGAGCCCGTCGGCCTCTAAAGAGCCCGCGCGGGCCCGCGGCCTCTTCACCGCTCTCCTGGGCGCGCTCGACGAGCGGCCGGGGGTCCGTTCGGCCGCGGTGGTCATCAGCCTTCCCCTCCGGGAAGGAGGAAATCTCAAGGCCAGCCTGGAGCTCCGACCCAACAACCCCTTGAGTTGGTCCATCGACCTGAATGGCGTCAGCCCAGGCTACTTCTCCACCCTGGGAATTCCCATGCTCCACGGGCGCGACTTCACTCCCGGGGAGATCGCGGGCGAACGCCATCCGGTCGTCATCCTCAACGCCACCGCCGCCCGCAGGCTCTGGCCCGGCGAGGATCCCGTCGGCAAGCACGTGACCCTTGGCTGGTTCAGCAAGATCTCCCGGGAGGTCGTCGGCGTCGTCGGCGACCTGCGGGAGGTCGGCCCGGCAACGCCTCCGCATCCCGCGGCCTATCTCCCGTATCCGGAGCTCTTCGTCGGCTCAGCCAACCTGGTAGTCCACACCGAACGGAACCCCCTCGCGATGGCCGAAGAGATCCGGCGGCAGGTGCGCGGCCTGGACGATGGGATCGTGATCGGCAACGTGACCACCATGGAGCAGCTCGTCGCCAGCAAGGTGGCGAGCCCCGCCGCCAACGCCCAGATCCTGGCGTCGTTCGCCGTCATCGGCCTGCTCCTCGCCATGATCGGCGTCTATGGCGTGACCTCGTTCGCCGTCTCCCAGAAGCGGCACGAGATGGGGATCCGCATCGCGTTCGGCGCCCAGCCCCGCGAGGTGGTGTGGGCTCCCCTGTTGCAGAGCGCGGGTTGGATCGCCCTCGGCCTTCTCCTGGGGCTGGGAGGAGGGGCCCTGCTGTCACGGCTGTTCGCCAGCTCCCTCTACGAGATCAGCCCCTTCGACCCCTGGACGTTCGCCACCATGCCCCTGTTCCTGCTGGCGGTGGCGCTCTGGGCCGGCTACATGCCGGCCCGCCGGGTCACCCGCATCGATCCCGTGCGCGCCCTCGCCGAAGGGTGACGCCGGAAAATCACCCCCTCCAAGCCCCCGACCGGTTGCGCGGCCTCCCCGCCTGACGTATCCTCTTCCAGACAGATATCGCTTCCGCCAGCGAAAAGTACGAATCAGGGATACCGTATCTTCCTTGATTCCTCAGAGGGCTCGCTTTTTCGTTCGTGCAGCACCACTCTCCATGAAGCCCCAAAAAGAGGCGGATGGGAAGGTCTGTGTGAACGCGCTGTAGCTTCTGATTCCGGAGGGAGGGAACCGATGAAGAAGGGGAAGAAGGATAAGCGGCCGCGGGTCGCGGAGATCGTCAGCCTGAACGAGGAGCTCTTCAGCCTGGTCAACGGCAACCCGCTGACCACGATCGATCAGTACATCGAGCTGGCGATCGTCGCCGCGGGGAATTTCACCTGCGA
>QHVW01000377.1 GCA_003223675.1 Acidobacteriota bacterium | reverse complement strand
GAGACAGGGGGAGGCCAGGAGCTAAGCTGCTTATTCTAGGGGCTTTATGGCTGGAGCCGACGGTCGGATTTGAACCGACGACCTGCTGATTACGAATCAGCTGCTCTACCACTGAGCTACGTCGGCTGAACGGAAACTTGGGGTCTCCGCGAAGCGGAGGCGTATTGTAGGGCATCCGCCCCGGTCAAGGCAACGGCGTCCCCCGTCCGGGTGTACTCTGCACCTTTAGCGGTGCAGGAGGGGAGATCCGGAGGACGTTGATGCGAGCGCTAAAGTTTGGCGGCACTTCCGTAGGCAATGCGGAGCGGATGCGGGGCGTGGCCGAGATCGTCGGCCGGCAGGCCCCCGAGGGTCCGCTCGTGGTGGTGGTCTCGGCCGTGGGCGGCGTCACCGACGCGCTCCTCAAGGGCGCCGAGCAGGCCGCGGCGGGCGGCTCGGTGGTGCCGGCCCTGGCCCGCTTCCACTCCTTACACCGCGAGATCCTCGACGCCCTCCGCCCGGAGCTCGGCCCCACCCGCGCCGCCGAGGCCGAGGCCGATCTCAGCGCCCTCGAACGGGAGCTCGAGGACCTGCTGCGCGGCTCCGGCCTCCTCCGCGAATGCCCCCCCTCCGCCCTCGCCCTCCTCTCCTCCCTCGGCGAACGGGCCGCCTGCGCCCTGCTCTACCGCCTGCTCGAGGCCCGCGGCCACGACGTGCGGCTGCTCGACCCCAAGACGCTGATCCGCACTTTCGGGCCGCCTCTGTCGTCCTCGCCCGACTGGGCCGCCACCCGGGAGGCGTTCGCGCCCCTGAGGGAATCCCCCCCGCCGATCTCCGTGCTCCCCGGCTTCTTCGGCGGCGACGCCAACGGTCGCGTCAACCTGCTGGGGCGCGGCGGCTCGGACTACTCCGGCGCCATCGCCGCATGGGCCCTCGACGCCGACCTGCTGGAGATCTGGACCGACGTCGACGGCATCTACAGCGCCGATCCGCGGCTGGTCCCCGCCGCCGCCGTGCTCCCCGAGGTGAGCTACGAGGAGGCCATGGAGCTGTCGTTCTTCGGCGCCAAGGTGCTGCACCCGAAGACGATCCAGCCGGCGCGCGAGAAGGGCATCCCGGTGCGCGTGCGCAACAGCTTCGCGCCCGACCATCCCGGCAGCCTGGTGCACCGCGACGCCGCTCCGGCCGCCAGCGGCGTGCGCGGCCTCACCTTCCTGCCCGGCGTCTCGCTGGTGGACGTCACCGGTTCCGGCATGGCCGGCGTGCCGGGCGTCGCGGCGCGGGTCTTCCAGGCGCTGGCCGGCGCCAACATCTCGGTGATCCTGATCACCCAGAGCTCCAGCGAGCTCGCCATCTCCCTCGCGGTAACCGACGCCGACGGCCCCCGCGCCCTCCAGGCGCTGCGCGAGACGTTCGCCGCCGAGCTCGCGGCGGGCATCCTCGACCCGCTCCAGATCCGCTCCGGCTGCGCCGTGGTCTCGCTGGTGGGCGACGGCATGCGCGACCGCCTGGGGGTCGCGGGCACCTTCGCCGGCGCCCTGGCGGACGTCGGGGTCAACATCGTCGCCCTCGCCCAGGGGTCCACGGAGCGCAACATCTCGGCGGTGGTGGCCGCGGAGGACGCCCGCCGGGCCGTGCGCCACATCCACGCCCAGCTCTTCGAGCGGCGGTCCGAGCTGCAGCTCGTGGTCTGGGGGGTGGGGAACGTCGGCTCGAAGCTGCTGCGGAAGATCGGCGAGCACCAGGCCCGCCCCGGCCGGCGGGTGGACCTCAAGCTCTGCGCCGTGGCGAGCTCGAAGCGCTGCGCCTTCGACGCCGAGGGGATCGATCCCGCGGCCTGGACCGCCGGCCTCGACGCCGCCACCCTCCCCTCCTGCCTCGACGCCCTGCTGGCGGAGCTCGGCCGCGCCCGGCTGGTCAATCCGGTCTTCGTCGACTGCACCTCGGACGGCCAGGTGGCCGCCGCCTACGGCCGGCTGTTCGAGGCGGGGCTGCACGTGGTGACGATCAACAAGAAGGCCAACAGCGCCCCCTATGAGGATTACAAGCGCCTGCACGAGACGAGCGACCGGCTCAAGCGCCGCTTCTTCTACGAGACCAACGTCGGCGCCGGCCTGCCGGTGATCGGCACCCTCCAGAGTCTGCTCAAGGGGGGCGACCGGGTGCTGCGGCTGGAGGCGATCCTCTCCGGCTCGCTCTCCTTCCTGCTCGGCGCGCTGGAGGACGGCGTGCCGTTCTCCGAGGCGGTGCGCACGGCCCGCGACCGCGGCTTCACGGAGCCCGATCCGCGCGACGACCTCTCGGGGCTCGACGTGGCGCGCAAGCTCCTCATCCTGGCCCGCGAGTTGGGCGCCACGATCGATCTGGCGGACGTCCAGGTCGAAGGGGTGCTGCCGCCCGATTTCGACGCCTCGGGGGGAGTCGACGACTTCCTCGCCGGCCTGCCGCGGCTGGACGGCCTGTTCGAGGGGCGGCGCGCGCGGCTGGTCGAGGAGGGGAAGGTGCTGCGCCACGCCGCCGTGATCGAGGCGGTGGACGGCGGCTTCCGCTGCCGGGTGGGGCTGGAGGCGGTCGGCCCCGGGCATCCGCTCTACGCCGTGCGCGGCGGCGAGAACGCCTTCTCGTTCTTGACCGAGCACTATCAGCCTCGTGGCGTGACGGTTTCCCTGGTGGCGGCCTGATGAAAGAATACCGATCCTCATGACCTTGCGCGCCTACGCCCCGGCCAGCATCGGGAACTTCGCGGCCGGTTTCGACCTGATGGGCGCGGCTCTCGCCCCGCTCGACGGCTCCCTCTGGGGGGACGTGGTGGCGGGAGAGCCCGCCACCGAGCCCTCGCTCACCTCCTCGGGTCCCTACGCCGGGTTCCTCCCCGCGGACCCCTGGCAGAACCTGGTGATGCGCACCTTCGGCCTGTTCCGCAAGGAGCTGAACGGCCGCGGGATCGACGTCCCGGCGATCGCCTTCCATCTCGAGAAGCACCTCCCGCGGGCCAGCGGGCTGGGCTCGAGCGCCGCCTCGGTGGCGGCCACGCTCGCCGTCTGCCAGGCCCTGACGGGCCATCCGCTGCGGCCGTCCGAGGTCTGGACCCTGGCCGGCCGGGCCGAGGCCCTGGTCTCCGGCTCGCCGCACCTCGACAACGTCATCCCCTGCCTGGCGGGCGGCCTGCGCCTCCAGCTCCCCGACCGCGACGGCCAGCCCGACGCCCGGTCGCTGCCGTGGCCCGAAGACCTGGTGCTGGTGGTGGTCTCACCCGACTTCGAGCTGTCGACGGAGCACAGCCGGCGGGTCCTCCCCCGCCGCTTCGAGCTCAAGGACACGCTCGGCTTCGCCGCCAACCTGGCGGGATTCGTCCACGCTCTGGAGACCGGCGACCGCGGCCTGCTCCGCCGCTGCCTGCGCGATCCGCTGGCCGAGCCCTTCCGCGCCCCTCTGGTGCCGGGATTCCGCGCCGCGCAGGCGGCGGCGCTGGAGGCGGGCGCCTGGGGTTGCACTCTCTCGGGCGCCGGGCCGGCGATGTTCGCCGTGGCCGAGTCTCCGGAGCAAGGCCACGAGGTGGCCGACGCCCTCCAGGGCGGCCTGCGCGGCGCCGGTCTCGACTCCTCCTTCCGTCTCTGCGGCCTCGACCGCCAAGGCACCCGGCTGCTGGCATGAGACTGGTCAGCACCCGCGACGCAGCCACCACGGCCACCTTCCGGGAGGCCGTCCTGGCGGGGATCGCCCCCGGTGGCGGCCTGTGGATGCCCGATCCCCTCCCCCATTTCGAGGACTGGCCGGAGCTGCTGGATCTCGATTGGGGCCGGCGTTGCGAGGTCCTCCTCGATCGCCTGCTGGCCGGCGAGCTCGGCCGCGAGCCGCTCGCCCGCGCCGTCCGCGACGCCCTCGATTTCCCGGTGCCGCTGGTGGAGATCCGCCCCAAGATCTTCGTCCTGGAGCTGTTCCATGGACCGACCCTGGCGTTCAAGGACTTCGGCGCCCGCTTCTTCGCCGCCGTGCTCGACCTCGTCCGCGATCCGGGGCATCCCCCCCGGCGGATAACGATCCTCACCGCCACCAGCGGCGACACCGGTGCGGCGGTGGCGCAGGCGTTCTGGAAGCGGCCGGGAGTGCGCGCCGTGGTGCTCTATCCCAAGGGGCGGGTCTCGGCCCTCCAGGAGCGGCAGTTTTCGACGCTGGGAGAGAACGTCACGGCGCTGGCCGTGGACGGCGCCTTCGACGACTGCCAGGCGCTGGTGAAGGCCGCCTTCGCGGACGCGGAGCTGTCGGCCCGCCACGGCCTGACCTCGGCCAACTCGATCAACGTGGCGCGCCTGCTGCCGCAGACCCTCTACTACGCCGAGGCGGTGGCGCAGCTCCGTCGCCGGGGGGTGAGCCAGCCGCCCGTGATCGCCGTGCCCAGCGGCAACTTCGGCAACCTCTGCGCGGGTCTGCTGGCGCGATCCATGGGCCTGCCGGTGAAGGCCTTCGTGGCGGCCACCAACGCCAACGACACCGTCCCCGAGTACCTGGACACCGGCGCCTACCGTCCCCGCCCCTCGATCGCCACGATCTCGAACGCTATGGACGTGGGAGCCCCCAACAACTGGGAGCGCATCGAGCATCTTTTCGAGGGAGATCTGGAAACCTTGCGCCGCGTCCTGCGCTGGGGATGGAAGACCGACGAGGAGACCGCAAGCGTGATCCGCGACCTCCACGCCGCGGGCTACCTCGCCGATCCCCACGCCGCCGTGGCCTACGGAGTCCTCGAAGAGCGCTTGGCCCCCGGAGAGACCGGCGTCTTCCTCGGCACCGCCCACCCCGCCAAGTTCCTGCCGGTCTATGAGGCGATGGGGATCGCGGTGCCGATCCCGGAGCCCCTTAGGGTTTTGTTGGATCGGCCGTTGCTGGCGCGGGAGATCCCGAACGAGATTGGGGCGGTGGTGGGGGTGTTGGAGGGGGGATGATGACTGCGTTAGCGGCTGAGCTCCAGCTCTTCCATTAACGCGCTCAGGGAGATGCCACGTAACCGGGAGAGCTCGACCAGATCCTGGAGGCGCCGGGCCTGGATCGCTTCGGCCACATCAGTCAATCGCAGCAGATCCTGATACTCCTCCGAGGTCAAGGTACCCGCCCGCCGCTTGTCCATCAGCTCGTGATATCGGGACGCGTCCTTCTCAGTTAGACCTTCGTTGATGCGCCTCAGCAGATCCGTCGGCTGACGGGAAATCCGTGCTCACCTTGTCGTGCAGCCAGTCACACTTTTTTTAATCCTAGTTGGCTAACTGCACGAGCGCAACCGTGATCGCGGCGCTTGCCTCGGATGTCGTCTCTTTCTAGAATATGTGAATCCTCGCTATAACAGCGGAACGGCCGAGCCCTTCGGAGCTTCGGCCAGGATTGAATTGACAACCAGGAGCGCGCAAGAAGCCGCATGAAGATCCACACTCTCCTCGACCAGATCGACCTCGGCAGCATCGCCCTTCCGGAGTTCCAGCGCGGCTACGTCTGGAACCGGGACCAGGTCCGCGGTCTCATGGACTCCCTGTACCGGCGCCATCCCGTGGGCAGCCTGCTCGTCTGGCTCACCAAGACAGAGGGCGCTCAGGCGCGTGGAGACGGAAGCCTCGCCCCGGGCTCGGTCAAGCTACTGCTCGACGGTCAGCAGCGGGTCACCACCCTCTATGGGATCGTGCGGGGCAAGCCGCCCGAATTTTTCGACGGCAGCACCGAGACCTTCACCGGCCTGCACTTCAATCTCGACGACGAGACCTTCGCGTTCTATGCGCCCTTGAAGATGCGGGACAACCCACTGTGGGTGGATGTGACTCGGCTCATGCAGACCGGCGTCGGGAGCTTCATGCGTGAAATCGTGACCAGGCCCGCGTTCGCCGCCAATCTGACCCTGTATCTGGAACGTCTGACCCGGCTCGGTGGCATCCTCGACGTCGATCTGCACGTGGAGGAGGTCACGGGCGAGGACAAGACGGTCGACGTGGTGGTCGAGATCTTCAACCGGCTCAACAGCGGCGGCACCAAGCTCTCCAAGGGCGACCTCGCCCTGGCCAAGATCTGCGCCGCCTGGCCCGAGGCCCGCGGCGAGATGAAAGCGCGGCTGGCTCGCTGGCAGAGCTTCGGGTTCTACTTCCGCCTGGAGTGGCTGCTGCGCTGCGTCAACGCCGTGGTCACCGGCGAGGCCCTGTTCTCTGCCCTCAAGGACGTGGAGGTCCCCGCCTTCCGCGAGGGCCTGCAGACGGCGGGTGACATGGTGGACCGTCTGCTCGACATGATCGCCTCCCGCCTGGGGCTCGACCATGACCGTGTCCTGGGCAGCCGCTATTCGTTCCCCCTGCTGGTGCGGTATCTCTCCGAGCGCGGTGGCCGGCTCGCCGACTATCGGGAACGGGACAAGCTTCTCTATTGGTACGTCCAGACCTTCCTCTGGGGCCGTTACGCCGGCTCCACCGAGACGGTGCTCAACGTCGATCTCGCCGCCAGCGAGCAGAAGGAGGGGGCTCTCGACCGTCTCATCCAGCAGCTCCGGCAGGACCGCGGCGATCTCACCGTCTCGCCTCAGGACTTCTTGGGTTGGAGCCGCGGCGCCCGCTTCTATCCTCTCCTCTACATGTTGACCCGCGTCTCCCGCTGCACGGACTGGGGGAATGGGCTCGAGCTGTCGGCAAACCTGCGCGGCCGCTACTCGCGTCTGGAGGTCCATCACATCTTCCCCAAGGCCCTCCTCTACCGGAACGGCGGGTACAGCCGCCCCGAGGTCAACGCCATCGCCAACTTCACTTTCCTGACGCGGGAGACCAACGAGATGGTGACAGACCGCGATCCCGCCGAGTACTTCGAGGAGGTCCTGAGAAGACACCCCGGCGCGCTGGAATCGCACTGGATTCCCATGGACCGGGAGCTGTGGAAGGTAGAGAATTACACCCGTTTTCTCGAGGCCCGGCGTGAGCTCCTGGCCGCCGCGGCCAACCGGTTCCTGCAGGGCCTGCTCGACGGCGTACTCCCCGAGCCGGAGAAGGCGCCTTCGATCCTCAACCGCCAGGTGCCCGTGGTCTCCGGTGGGATCGAGAGCGACGACGAGGAGAAGCTCCTCCGCGAGTGCAACGAGCTGGTGGTCCGGCAAGGATTGGCCGAGGGAGAGCTCCTCTACGAAGTCTCCGATCCGGAGAGCGGACAGCCTCTCGCGGTTCTCGACCTCGCTTGGCCCGAGGGTCTCCAGCCGAGGCTCACACAACCGGTGGCGATCCTGGTCAACGAGAGCCCGGAGACCGTGGAGGCCGCCAATGGCGCGGGATTCCGCTGCTTCGCCGACACCGAGTCCTTCTTCGACTACATCGAGAAGGAGGTTCTGGGCACACCTCTAATCGAGGAGCCTGTGGAGAAGCGCAAGCGCGGAGACGACCGTCCCGAGCCACGTCCCCGGCCGGCGACCTTCAACGACGCCTGTATGGAACGGGTCGAGAGGCACCTCGGTAAGACGTTCGTGAAGCTCGGCAAGGTGCGCCGGAAGACGTCAGACGGCTCGGTGGCGGTCATCTGCGCGGTCTCGCGGGCCTATCCGAACGAGCAGGGCGAAGGCTACTGGCACATCTTCAAGCCCCGCCACGAGCAGTTCCTGAACACCGCGGCGACAGCCTATGTGGCCCTGGGGTGTGGATCGCCGGAAAGGGTCTTGTTGATCCCCTTCTCCGAGCTTGCCCCTTGGCTCGAAGGTCTCGACACGACAGTGACCGCAAGCGGTCCCTACTGGCACCTCAGGATCTATTACCAGAACGGGCACCTGCGCCTCGTGCGGAAGCGAGGCTATGAGGCCATCGACTTGGATCGCTATCTCCTGCGGGAGCCGTAGCGAACATGGCCTATCCAGCTAAGAACACCTAGCAGACCGGCCCAACGGGCCGGGAGATTCTAGCCCAGGGCTGAGGCCGCAGGCCGATGCCCTGGGACGGGAAAGCACAACAACCAAAGCGGCCTGTAAGGCCGCGAGAGCTCTGCCCGTCATTCGGCTCTATCAGATTGGAGATTCTCGCGGCCTTACAGGCCGCCTGAAGATCGGGCCTGCTTACCAGGGCATCGGCCTTCGGCCTCAGCCCTGGGCTATGTTCTCCCGGCCCGTTGGGCCGGTTTTGTTAAGACAGCTTGTGCAGCAGATCGGCACGGGTCATTAGGCAGAGATTGCCGCCGGTGAAGAACGGCTCCTCGGTCACCTCACGTTGCACGTAGACCGGCGGCTCGATCGCCATCAACTCGTCGAGGCTGTCGGCTTCAGTCTCGCAGAGGACGAGCCCCTCCAATTCGCCCTCGAAGACGTCGATCGAGAACACCCGGCCGCGATCGTGGTGGTAATAGCGGACTTTCCTGAGCCGGTATCCCGGGAGGCTGTCGAAGAGTGCGTGCTCGCTCGGTGACAGCAGGATACGGCTGATCCTCTGGAAGTAGGGCGAGGCCGACTCGGCCTTCTTTGTCAGCTTGAGCAGGCGCCGTCCGGTGTCCGAGTCGGTGAGGATTCTCAACCGGAGCCGTGTATTCTCAAGGTATTTGTCCTCAAACGTCTTTGAATACGATTCGACCAGGCTCCGCCAGTCCGCTTGCGGTGAAACCAGGAACCGCCTTTCGTGCTCGATGCGGGTGTATTTGGTTTCTTCTTCGGAGAGGTTTTGCACGGGCTTGCCCTTATCCCCTCATAGAGACCGCCGCGACGATCTCGGTGCGAACCCTCGACGCTTCAGGACAGGCGGCGCAGACTTTGTCGATGTTCTGAGCCATCTGCTTCGCGATCGGCTGATATCTGGACGCAGGCTTTTTCACTTCTCCACCCTTGAGGGGAAGCAGCCTGCGGCGGTGCAGTTCCCGCTCGACGTTCAGGTCGCATTCGAGCGGGACGCTTCCCTGATAAGGAGGATCATCCAGCGCGGCGACGATCCAGGCGTCAGTGCTCACTGACGGGGTCGCCAGGACCACAAAGCCCGGCAGGGAATCGCGTCCCAACCAGTCACGGGTCACTGCCTCGCGTAGAGCGTTGGACGTCGTGTCGGCGGGTGGGCAGGGATAAGAGATCCCGAGGTTATGAGCCATCGAGCAGTCGACATGGATGACTAAAAAATCCAACGGCAATCCCGGGATGCCGGAAAGAAACGTTTCCAGCAGCGGCCCCATCTCGCGGCACCAAGCCCTCACGCCTTTCCAGCCATAGGGTGACCGCGAGGTCAGGTTGTCCATGTCAGGCCGGAGGTGCAGAAAATCGGCGTCCGGCGCCACGGTCCGGATCAGCTCTTCGAGGGCCAGCCAGTCCGACGGCCCCTCGGCCACGAGCCCCACGCGGATCATCGGATTTAGAGCAGCCTCGGAACGCCGCCCAGGCGGCCCATCACCCAGAGGCGGGAGAGGCTCAGCCCGTTTTCGGCTTGCTCCAGGAGCTCCGGGCTCACCTCGACCCGCCGCACCTGCGTGGCGCCCTCCGGGTTCCGGTCCACGGCGAAGAGCCGGATGGCGGGGTTGGTCAGGTCGAGCCCGTCCAGGACCAGCGGGTTGTGGGTCGTCGCGAGCACCTGCCGAGCTCCGTCTTGGGCCACCTGATCCGAGAGCAGGCGAGTCAGCGCCCGAGCTAGACGAGGATGGAGGGCCTGATCGAAGTTGTCCACGGCGAAGACTCGCGGCGAGCTCTCGTGGCTGACCAGGGCCAGCATGAACAGCACGTGGAGGGCCCCCTCGCTCGCGTCGTAGGCCGACAGGGTGTTGCGCTCCGGCCGCATGTACCGGTCCCGGAAGCGCAGGACGATGGGAGTGGTCCTGACCGCGGGCGAGACGGGGGCCTGCGGAGCCGGGACCGCCGACATGCTTTCGGCCCATTCGATCATGTCCCAGACCTCGCCCAGATCGAAGGGGCCCAGCGTCTCCGCCGCGCGATCGACCAAATGTTGGACCGTCTCCGGCAATCCTCCCCCGGTCAATCCGAGCGGATCGCGGGCCACCTCCTCCGCCGCGATGCCCCGCAGGACGGGGGTCGTGGGCGCGTAGATGGCGAAATTCACCAGATCGTCGATCAG
>QHVW01000376.1 GCA_003223675.1 Acidobacteriota bacterium | reverse complement strand
CCACCACCCGGCCTCGGCGTCGGACCTGGAGCTCACCGGGGGCATCGTCGATCCGGCGGCCGGCTCGACCTCGACGCTGCTGGCCGAGGAGCTGAGACGGCGCGGGATGGCCTGCTCTCCGGAAGAGGCGGACCTCCTGCTGATGGGCATCTACGAGGACACCGGCTCCCTGACCTACGCCACCACCGGCCCGCGGGACCTCGCGGCCGCCGCCTGGCTGATCGAGCAGGGTGGCGATCTGGCAGCGGTGCGGAGCTTCGTCGTGCGTCCGCTCGACCCCGAGCGGCTCGACGTGCTCCACCGCATGACCCAGCGGCTGGAGGTGCACCGCGTCCGCGGGCACCGGGTGGGGATCGTCGAGGTCGAGCTGGGGGAGTACCTGGAGGAGCTGGCGCCGCTCGTCTCGCGCTGCCTGGAGGTGTTCGATCTGCCGCTCCTCTTCGCCCTCTTCGGCGAGGGGGACCGGGTGACGCTGATCGCCCGCGGCCATCTCGAAGGGGTGGATCTCGGGACCGTCCTGGCGGAATTCGCCGGCGGGGGAGGGCATGCCACCGCCGCCTCGGCCCGGCTCAAGGACACCACCCTGCTCGAGACGCGGGAGCGGCTCCTGGACTTTCTCGCGAAAGCCCTGCCGCCGGCGGCGCGGGCGCGCGACCTGATGATCGCCCCCTTTCATACGCTCGCGGCGGAGACCTCGATCGAGGGGGCCAAGGCCGGCCTCAACGCCCGGCGGATCAACGCCGCGCCGGTCGAGCGGGAGGGCCGGGTGGTGGGGACCGTGACGAGGCAGCTCCTCGACGCCGCCCTCCAGCACGGTCTGGGGGCGCGGCCGGTCGCGACGGTGATGTCGCCCGAGCTCGAATGGGTCTCGCCCGAGGCGCCGGCCGAGGAGGTGGGGGAGCGGATGCTGGCGCGCCAGCCCCGCTTCGTGCTGGTGGGGGACCCGGCCGCGGGGCGGCCGCTCGGCCTCGTCACCCGCATGCAGCTCCTCCGGCACCTGCACGGCGAGCTCTCCACCTTCGAGGAGCGGATCGACCGCCGGTCCGAGCGCATCCGCGAAAAGCGCGAGCACGTGGCCCGGCTGATGGAGAGGCGGCTCCCGGCGCCCCTGCTGGCGCGCATCGAGACGATCGCCGCCGTCTCGCGCGAGCACGGCGTGCCGGCCTATCTCGTGGGCGGTTTCGCGCGCGACCTGCTGCTCGAACGGGAGAACCGGGACCTGGACGTGGTGGTCGAGGGGGACGGCATCGAATTCGCCGGCTGGCTGGCCGAGGCTTTCGCCGGCCGGATGCGCGCCCATCGCGCCTTCCTGACCGCGGTGGTGGTCGATCCCCAGGGCTTCCATGTCGACGTGGCCACGGCCCGGACCGAGCTCTATCGCGCCCCGGCGGCGCTCCCCGAGGTGCAGACGTCGGCCTTGCGGCAGGACCTCTTCCGGCGCGACTTCACGATCAACACCCTGGCGATCCGCCTGGGACCGGAGCCCGGCTTCGATCTGATCGATTTTTTCGGCGGCCGGCGCGACCTCAAGGACAGGATCCTGCGGGTGCTGCACAGCCTGTCGTTCATCGACGATCCCACCCGCATCCTGCGCGCCGTGCGCCTGGAGCTGCGGCTCGGCTTCCAGATCTCGCCCGAGACCCTGCATCTGGCCCACGTGGCGCTGGCGGAAGGGGCCTTCGATCAACTTTCGGGCTCGCGCCTGCGGGACGAGCTGGCCCTGCTGCTGGGCGATCCGGCGCTGGCCCTGCGCGGCGTCGAGCGGCTGGCCGAGCTGGGCGTGCTGCGGGCGATCGAGCCCCAGATCGCGCTGGACGACGCCGCGCGGGAGCGGCTCCGCGGAGCGCGGGCGGCGCACGACTGGTATCGTCTGGCGGGGATCGCCGATCCGCCCGTCGAGGCCTGGCGGCTGGCTCTCATGGCTCTCGCGGCCGGTCTGGAGCCCTCCGGGCGGGAGCGCCTCGCCGGCCGTCTGATGCTGGCGGGTGAGGATCTCCGGCTCCTGACCGGTTTCCCGGCGCGGCTGGAGGAGGCCCGCGCGGTGCTCCGAAGGGACCCGCCGCCGCATCAGGCGACCGAGGCGCTGGAGCCGCTCGCGGGCGAGGAGCTCCTCCTGCTGATGGGGGAGGGGGACGAGCGAATCCGCGGCTGGGTGCGCCGGTATCTGACCGAGCTGCGCCCGCTGACCCTCTCCCTGCGGGGAGCGGACCTGCTCGCGCGCGGCATCCCGCCCGGACCGCGGATCGGCGAGGCCCTGCGCGAAACGCGGCGGGCCCGTCTCGACGGCCGCATCGACGAGGCCGGGGAGCTGCGCTACGCTCTCGCCTTTCTGGCGGAAGATCGAAGGAGGACCGCTTGATCCGATCGCGATTCGTGATGGCCATCCTGCTGCTCGCGGCCCTGCCGGCTCAGGGCGACGACCGCTCGACCGAGATCCTGCGCTACGAGTGCCGGACCGACGTGGCCCGCCGCGAGACCACGCTCTTCGCCAACGGCACCATCCGCCTGCGCAAGGGGCAGATCGGCAACGAGAAGATGGGGCTCGCGGAGCTGGCGCCGGACAAGCTGGAGGGCTTCCTCAACCGCCTCGCCGCGGAGGACCTCGCGGAGGCGAAGAGCCCGGACAAGGGGCCCGAAGGGGCCTGGGTCGAGCGTTGCGAGCTGCGCTTGCAGCTTCCGGGCAAGGACCTCCAGACCTTTCAGCTCGGCCAGTACGACCGGCTGCCGCTCAGCCTGTCGCACGTCGTGCACATCGCGCAGGAGCTGGAGAAGAAGGTCACCATCGTCAAGGAGGCGGGTGACCTGCCGGCCGGCTACGAGCCGCGGCCCGGCGACGTGCTGAAGCACGCGGGGGATGGGAACCGTTTCCGTATCGTGGCCTTCACCAGCGACGGCAAGGGGATCGAGCTGGAGGGGATCGACCAGCCGATCGAGCTCTACGTCCCCAAGGACCAGCTCCGGAAGAAGTTCACGGCCCTGCTGTCGAGGCAAGAGTGAAGCCGGGGGTCCGGATCACGGGAGGAGAATTTCGCGGCCGGGGCCTCACCGTGCCGCCGGGAGCGAGGCCGACCGAGGGGCGGGTCCGCGAAGCGCTCTTCTCGATCTGGAGCGACCGCATCGAAAACGCCCGCGTCCTGGACCTCTTCGCGGGCAGCGGCGTGGTGGGGCTGGAGGCCCTGGGACGCGGCGCGCTCGCCGTGCTCGCCGTGGACGAGGGTCTCCGCGCCGTGAAGACCCTGGAGGCGAACGCGGGCAAGCTGGGAGGGAGGCTGCTCCAGATCCGCCGTCTCACCCTCCCCGCCGGCCTCGTCCGTCTGACCGATGAAGGTCCCTTCGACCTCGTCTACGCCGATCCGCCGTACAATTTCGACGCCTACGGCGAGCTCCTCGAAGCCGTGGCTCCTCTCCTGGCCCAGGATGGAGAGGTCGCCGTCGAGCACTCCGCGCGCCGCGACTTAGCCCTTGAGACCGGACCGCTGACGAGGGTGGACGTGAGGCGGTATGGGGAGAGCGCGATCAGCTTCTACCGGCGGGGACCGGGGTAGAATAGGCTTGGAGGTGAGAGCATGCAGGCCCATAAACAGACGGTAACCGTTCCCGAGGACCACCAGTTGGAGATCCGTCTCCCAGCCGATTTTCCCGCCGGTCCGGCCGAGGTCATCGTGCTAGCGGGTCCATCTGAGACTCAAGAGCTCGACGAGACGCGGCAGGAGATGCTACGGGTGGTACAGAAACTTCGCACCTTCAAACCGACCCCGGAGGAAGACAGGGTGGTCGACGAGTTTGAAGAATTTCAGCGACAACACCCAATCAACTTCTCCAGCCTTTCCGAGGAAGAATGACGAAGCTCCTTCTCGACACGAATACCCTCAACTATCTCACGAAAGGGTGGCGGTCGGCTCTCGATTATTATGAAGATGCAGTCGAGAAGAGAGCTACATTTCTCCTTGTACCAGTGACTCAATACGAGATGACGCGCTATTTCGAGCTTCGAGGTATGTCCCGGCTGCTGCAGAATTACGAGGAGATCACGGCGTCATGGCAGCGTTGTGATCTGTCGTTTGATGATTGGAAGGAGGCAGCGCATCTCTGGGCGGAGCGTCATCGGATCGGTCGTCCCATTACCGATATGGATCTACTGATTGCGGTCCTTGCTCGTCGAGAGGGAGCAGTGCTCGTTACGAGCAACGTCAGGCATTTCCAGGGGCTCGGGATCGAGTTGCAGGATTGGATGGTTCCGAACGGCCCTCATTGAGCCCTCACCGCAAAAAGAACGCCAACTCCTCCAGGTTGATCCGCAGATCGACGTTCTTCAGCGGCACGTTCGTGCGGCGCTTGACGCGCACGGGGGCGAAGTTGAGGACCCCTTTGATGCCCGCGTCGGCCAGGGCGTCGTAGTTCTCCTGGGCGGCCTCGGCGGGGACGGCGAGGACGCCTATCTCGGCTCCGGACTCGCGGACGACCTCCTTGAGGTCGGCGCTGGAGCGGACGGTCAGGTTGGCCACCTTCCTGCCGATCTTCCTGGGATCGTTGTCCACCGCCGCCACCACGCGGAACGAGCCGTAGTTGAAGCCGAGGTACTGGGCGAGCGCGCTCCCCAGGTTCCCCATGCCGACGATCAGCAGCGCGTGATGGCGGTCGAGGCCCAGGAGCGAGCTCAGGTGGGTGGCCAGAGCGTCGACGTCGTAGCCGACGCCGCGGATGCCGAACTCTCCGAATTGCGCGAGGTCCTTGCGGATCTGGGTCGCGGAGAGGTGGTAGCGCTGCGCCATCTCCTGCGAGGAGACCCGGGACACCCCGCTCTCCTGGAGATGGCGCAGACAGCGCAGGTAGAACGAAAGCCGGTTGAGGGTGAGAGGCGAGACCTCTTCCAGCTCGTTTACTTCGCGGTGGTCGCTGCGATCAGCCACTGGAGCAGACCTGTGGGCCAGATGCCGAGCGCCAGGGTCCCCAGAGCGGCGACCACGGCCGCGGTACGGCCCCAAACGTCGATCAGCAGCCCCTCCGGCTGCCGCGTCTCGGGTTTCATGTACAGGTAGTACACGACCCGGAGGTAGTAGAAGACGCCGACGAGGCTCGCCACCACGCCGGTGACGGCGAGACCGACGTGGCCGTCCCCGACCGCCTTGAGGAAGACCACGTACTTGCCCAGGAAGCCCACGGTCGGCGGGATGCCGCCCAGCGACAGCATGCAGACCGAGAGGCACCCGCCCAGCAGCGGATAGCGATACCCCCAGCCGGCGAGGTCCGAGATCAGGTGCTGCTCGCCCGGACGGCTGTAGAGCAGGGTCACGACGGTGAAGGCGCCGGCGTTCATCAGCACGTAGGCCAGCAGGTAGACGAGCACCGGCACCAGCGAGGAGCGGTCGAGCGTCACCAGGGCCAGCAGCAGGTAGCCCATGTGGGCGATGCCGGAGTAGGCGAGCATGCGCTTGAGGTCCCGCTGCACCAGGGCGAGCAGGTTCCCCACCACCATCGAGAGCACCGAGAGGATCGCGATTACGGTGGACCACCGTTGGACGTTGACCGGCCCGCCGCCCTGCACGACGGCGCCGAGCAGGCGATAGAGCACCAGCGCGCTCGCCACCTTCGGTGCCACCGAGAGGAAGGCCACGAAGGGCGAGGGGGCGCCCTGGTAGGTGTCCGGCGACCAGGCGTGGAAGGGGACGAGGCTCATCTTGAAGCCGAAGCCCGCGATCAGCATCAGGAAGCCGAGGATGGCGAGCACCGGCACGTCCGGCTGGCCGGCCAGCGCCGGGCCGATCTCGGCGAAGCGGGTGGTGCCGGTGGCGCCGTAGACCAGCGCGATGCCATATAGCACGAAGGCGCTGACGAAGGCGCCCATCAGGAAGTACTTGATCGCCGCCTCGCCCGAGATGGCGAGCCTGCGGTGGTAGGCCGCCAGCGAGTAGAGGGCGAGCGAGAGGAGCTCCAGCGAGAGGAAGACCGTCAACAGCTCGGTCGCCCGCAGCATCAGCAGCAGGCCGGCGGCGCACCAGAGGAGCAGGGAGTGGTATTCGCCCGCGAGGATCCTCTCCCGCCGCAGATACCCCTGCGAGGCGAGCAGGCAGAGCCCGGTGGCGAGCAGGATGACGTAGGAGAAGGCCGCCGTGGTCGGGCTGGTCTCCAGGAGACCGTGGAAGGTCGCTTCGGCGCCGGTGACCGTGTGGCCCGGGGTGACCCAGTAGACCGCCCAGGCTGCGACGGCCGTGGTCAGCAGCGAGAGCGCCATGAAGCCCCGGCGCAGGGCGGGGGAGATCGCCTCGAGCATCATCACCAGCACGCCGCCGCCGCAGAGGACGATCTCGGGCAGCAGCAGCATCCAGTCCGCGCGGTTCATCGGCCAGCCTCCGTGGTGGTGTCGCTCGAAACCTGGACAGGCGCCCGCAACGTCGCCTGCGCCACGCTCGGAGCCGAAATCCGCCCCCGGTAGTCCGCGAGCACGCCGTCGAGGGCCTGGCGGCTGGGCTTCAGGAAGGTGTTCGGCGCCACGCCGATCCAGAGCATGAAAATACAGAGCGGGACCAGCGCAGCCCACTCGCGAGGAGACAGATCGATCAGTTTCCTGTTCTCGTCCTTGGTGATCGGTCCGAAGAGGGTGAGCTGGATCATCTTCAGCAGGTAGACCGCGGCGAGCACCACGCCGAAGGTGGCGATCGCCACCGGCACCCAGCCCAGGGTGCGGAAGCTGCCGAGCAGGATCATGAATTCGCCCACGAAGCCGTTGAGCGCCGGCAGGCCCACGGACGCCAAGCTGGAGAAGACCAGGAAGAAGGCGAACACCGGCATCACCTTGGCGAGGCCGCCGAACTCGTCGAACTTCTTGGTGTGCCGCCGGTCGTAGAGCATGCCGACCAGAAGGAAGAGCGCGCCGGTCGACAGGCCGTGATTGACCATCTGGAGGAGCGATCCCTGCCAGGCGATGGCGTCGAGGGCGAGCAGGCCGAGCATCACGAAGCCGAGGTGGGCGATCGAGGAGTAGGCGACCAGCTTCTTCATGTCCGCCTGCGCCCAGGCCACCAGGGCGCCGTAGATGATGCCGACGATGGCGAGCGCCAGCAGCAGCGGCTTGGCCGCCTCGGTGGCGTGGGGGAAGAGCGGGATGGCGAAGCGCAGGAAGCCGTAGGTGCCGA
>QHVW01000759.1 GCA_003223675.1 Acidobacteriota bacterium | reverse complement strand
GAGCCGCGTCCTCAACCCTGCGGCGGCGGACCGAGGTTGTCGATCTGCGGATCGTCGGATGCTACGACTTTCCCAGACGTGTCTCGGATCTCAATATGATAAGAGAATTGGTCTGGCGCGCCGGTAGGCGGATTGAAGTCCAGTCCGATGATCCCCAGCACTTCCGTGCTCTCCCCGCCCAGACTTCGAGTGAATAACAAGGATTTGAAAGGGCCGACCGCCGCATCGGCACCTGTAGAGGGCGGGAACAGGATGTTCACGAAAAAATTGGCGGAAAGGCCGGTGACGAACCAAAGCACCGTGTCGCCCTGGAAGAGCTTGAGAGGATCGATAGGCCCTCCGATTTCCTGTGTTCCCGTTGGGCTCTGGCACGGAATCACGACCATGGGCGATGTGTCACTTTCAGACACCTGGTTTAGCACCAAAATGGTTTGCGTGGACGTCGACCGGACTCCGCTCGTGTCCAAGAGCTGAGCTTGATAGGAATAGGTGCCCGTCTGTCCGTTGTTCCCTCGGCCCGTTATCAGGTTGCCCTTGAGCTCAAAGGCCTGAAAGGGCCCGAACCCAGTATTGGATTGGAACAGGATGGCCGGCGCGCAATCCGAAGGCACACCGTCGAATTGCCACGACAAAGTGTCACCCGCATTCAGCTCCACCTCGAGCGCATCAAATTCCCATGTTATTTCGGTCCCCGTCACTGTCACGGTCACCATCACCACCTGATTCGCCATACTTCCCTCCTGTTCACAAAGATCCATCGATAGACCGGCTCCTGAGGCGGGGACCATCCCCGCGTCTCCGAGCCGGCCTGGCCGGCGGTACGGCAATTTTTTCGGCTGCCCTCGTGTAAGAGCAGATTTGATGCCAGGATTCGGTTACACTAGCGCAGATCTTCTAAAGGAACCCGGATGGAACCGACGCTCACCGTGCTGAGCGGCCCGCTGGCTGGCCGTCTCCTGCCTCTGGGCCCTCAGGGGCTCACCGTCGGCCGGCATGCCGGCAACGGGCTCCAGGTCAGCGATCCCGCCGTCTCGCGGCATCACTGCGCGATCAAAGCCGCGGACGGCGGGTTCCTGCTCCGTGACCTCGAGAGCCGCCAGGGAACCTTCGTCAACGGCCGGCCGGTCCACGAGCGCCGCCTGGAGAGCGGGGACCTGATCGTCGTGGGGGACACCCTCCTCCTCTTCCAGCTCCTCCCGAACGGCGCTCCGCGCTCCGGGCCCCGCGCTCTCGTCGAGGACGGCGCCTTCACCGCCGGCACGACGGTCCACCTGGCGCCGGGGGACGCCCTCTGGACCCGGCCCGGCGACGACCTCGCGGCCCGCGCGGGCGCCGACGCCAGCGGCCGCATCGCCCGCGATCTGCAGACCCTGCTCCGCATCGCCACCGCTCTGCAGTCGGCCCGCTCGACGCCGGAGCTCGCCCAGGCCCTGCTCGCGCCGGCCCTCGACGCCATCCCCGGCCACCGCGCCGCCCTGCTCCTCGCCGACCGCGGCGATCCCGAGATCGCCGGCGCCTTCGCCCGCGACCGCCAGGGAGAGACCGATCCCTTCCCGGTCTCCCGCACCGTGGTCCGCCAGGCCCTCGCCGGCACCGCCCTGCTCGCGGGCGACGTGCTCCAGAACGGCGATCTCTCCGGCGCCGAGAGCCTGCAGGCGGCGCGCATCCGCTCGTTGCTCGCCGCCCCCGTCGTCCACCTCGGCCGCACGCTCGGCCTGCTCTATGTCGATGCCTTCGCGCAGGAGCCGCCGGGCCCGCCGCTCGACACCTTCCATCTGGAGATCCTCACCGCCCTCGGCGGCATCGCCGCGGGCGCGCTGGCTGGCGTGCGGCAGACGGAGTGGCTGGAGGAAGAGAACCGCCGCCTGGCCGAGGGGCTCTCCCGCGAGGACGGCGGCATGGTGGGCGAGAGCCCCCGCATGCGGGAGGTCTACCGCCTGCTCCGGCGGGTCGCGGCGAGCGACACCACCGTGCTGCTGCGCGGCGAGAGCGGCACCGGCAAGGAGGTGGCGGCGCGCACCCTCCAACGCGAGAGCCCGCGGGCCGGCAGGCCGTTCGTGGCGATCAATTGCGCCACGCTCTCCGAAAACCTGCTCGAAAGCGAGCTGTTCGGCCACGAGAAAGGGGCCTTCACCGGCGCCGTGGCGCGCAAGATCGGCAAAGCCGAGGCCGCGGACGGCGGCACCCTGTTCCTCGACGAGATCGGCGAGCTGCCGCTGACGCTCCAGGCCAAGCTCCTGCGCTTCCTCCAGGAGCGCGGAGGATTTGTTTTATCGCCTCAGCGTCGTGCCGATCAAAGTTCCGCCGTTGCGCGACCGCCGGGAGGACATCCCGTTGCTGGCGAGCCATTTCGCGGCCCTGACCAGCCGGCGGCTCGGCCGTCCGGTGGCCGGCTTCACCCCCGAGGCGCGCGCCTGCCTGCTGCACTACGACTGGCCGGGCAACGTCCGCGAGCTCGCCAACGCGATCGAGCGGGCGATCGTGCTGGGGGAAGGGGACCTCCTCCGTCCCGAGGACCTCCCGGAGACCGTGCTGGAGGCCGGCGCCCTGCCCGGGAGCGGCCTCGGGCGCTATCACGAGACCCTGCACGAGACGAAGAAACGGCTGATCCGCGCCGCCGTGGCCGAAGCGGAAGGCAACATGACCCGCGCCGCCGCCCTCCTCGGCCTCCAGCCCACCTATCTCCACCGCCTGATCAACAAGCTCGACCTGCGGCCCGACCTCCGCATGGATCTCCTCAACAGCGGCTGACCGCGAAACCGTATCCGATCGTCCACACCGGGTGTGGACGGTGGGATACTCTCCGCCCGTCATGTCCCGCAAGGCCCAACGCAAAAAGAAGGCGGAGCCGCCAGCCCGCCCGGCCCGGAAACCGGCGCCCACATCCATGGGCCGGCGCTGGTTCCTCCTGGCCGCCGCGATCGTGCCGTTCCTCCTCTACTGGCCCACCACGGGCTACGGCTTCCTGCTCGACGACTTCGTGCTTTTCCAGAGCAGCCCGTCGCTGTCGGACCTCGGGAGCATCCCGCGCGGGTTCGTGACCGACGTCGGGGCGCTGCGCAAGGGGGGAGACACCGTCATCAGCAGCTATTACCGGCCGGTGTTCCTGGCGCTCTCGACGATCTATTACAAGCTTTTCGGCGGCGGCCCGGCGGCCTGGCACGCGGCGTCCATGGTGATCGCGGCCCTGATCGGCGCGCTGGCGTGCGGCTTCTTTCTGCGCCTGGGCT
>QHVW01000758.1 GCA_003223675.1 Acidobacteriota bacterium | reverse complement strand
AGCTCTCCTTCGGCACCGACCGGTTGAAGGACAACGCCGAGGCCCTGATCGGCGCCGTGCTCAAGGCGAAGCCGAGCGCGGCCAAGGGCAAGTACGTCAAGGGGGTCAGCCTCTCCTCGACGATGGGCCCCGGCATCCAGGTGGACGAGGCCGCGCTGGCGGCCACCGAGGCGTAAGAGAGGACTGCCATGCCTTTGACCCGCAACGATAAAGAGCAGATGCTGGCCGAGTACGAAGGGGGCCTGGCCAAGGCGCCGCACGCCTTCCTGCTCGGCTACCAGGGGATCACTGTCCCGCAGGTGACCGAGCTGCGCAACCGCGTGCGCCAGAGCGGCGGCGAGTACATCGTGGTGAAGAACACCCTCGCCCTGCGCGCCATCGACAGTCAGGCGCTGGCCCAGCTCAAGGAGCACTTCGTGGGGCCGACGGCCGTCGTCTTCAGCCTCACCGACCCGGTCGCGGTGGCCAAGGCGCTGACCGACTATGCCAAGGATGTGCCGGCGATCAAGCTCAAGGCCGGCCTCGTCGAGGGGCGCGCCATCGCCGCCAGCCAGATCAAGGACATCGCCTCGCTGCCCAGCCGCGAGGAGCTGATCGCGAAGCTGCTGTTCCTGATGCAGTCGCCGGTCACCCGGTTCGTCCGCGTGCTGGCCGCGGTGCCGCAGTCGTTCGTGATGGTTCTGGACCAGGTCCGGATGAAGAAGGAAGAATCCGCGTAAGGATTTGAAAGATAGGAATTGTAGGGGCGCCCCCGCGTGGCCGCCCCGACAGAGCTTTGACGCACTAAGGAGAGGAACATGGCTATCGCGACGGAAGATTTCATTGCTCAGATCGACCAGCTCACCGTCCTCGAGCTGAACAACCTGGTCAAGGCCCTGGAGGACCACTATGGGATCTCCGCGGCGGCGGCGGTTGCGGCCGCTCCGGCGGCCGGCGGCGCGGCCGCCGCGCCGGTGGTCGAGGAGAAGACCGAGTTCGACGTCATCCTCAAGGCGGCCGGCGACAAGAAGATCAACGTCATCAAGGCGGTCCGCGAGGTCACCAGCCTCGGCCTCAAGGAGGCCAAGGACCTCGTGGAGTCCGCTCCCGCCACTATCAAGGAGGGGGTCTCGAAGGACGAGGCCGAGTCGGTCAAGAAGAAGTTCGAAGAGGCCGGGGCCACGATCGAGATCAAGTAACGTCGAGCGAGAGGAGCCACGCTACGCCTCAAGCTCAACGAGAGCTCTCAGAAACCGGCACGGCGTCCGGCCCGGGCATAAACCGGGCCCGGACGCTGTTCTGGTCTATGTTCACCATGCCCGGTGACCCTCCGCGGGGCGAGCGGGGGGCGGGGCATGGTGTCTCCTGCTTCCGGAGCCCCCCCTTGGCTCCGGGAGCCGGACCGTCGCCCCCACGCAGTAACTTTGTTTGCCGCGTAGAAGAGACGTACCGATCTACCCAGGCATCTAGGAGATAGCAAGACCCCTATGGACACGCTTTCCACCCCGCAGATTTTAGCGCGCAACGGCCACCGGAAGGATTTCTCGCGCATCACGACGTCGCTGCCGATCCCCAATCTGATCGACGTCCAGCGGCGGAGCTACGAGCGCTTCCTGCAGATGAACCTGCTGCCCGAGGAGCGGGCGAACCAGGGCTTGCAGGCGGTCTTCACGGGCATCTTTCCGTTCTCCGATTTTCGCGAGACCTGCTCGCTCGACTTCGTCAAGTACCAGATCGGGGACTGGCAGTGTAAGTGCGGCGAGCTGAAGGGCCTCGAGTACCTCCGCATGACCTGCACCAACTGCGGTGCCAAGATCATGACCGACCATCCGCACGAGGAGACGGTCACCTGCACGGAGTGCGGCTTCGTCAACAAGAACCGGGTGACGAAGTGCGACATCTGCGGCAACCCCGTGGACCTGCAGCTCAAGTACTCGATCTCGGACTGCCAGGAGCGCGGCATGACCTTCGCCGTGCCGCTGAAGGTCACCTTCCGCCTCTTCGTCTATGACCGCGACCCCGAGACCGGCACGCGCATGATGCGCGACGCCAAGGAGGAGGAGGTCTACTTCGGCGACATCCCGCTGATGACGGACAACGGCACGTTCATCATCAACGGCACCGAGCGCGTCATCGTCTCCCAGCTCCACCGCAGCCCCGGCGTCTTCTTCACCAAGGAGGGGCCGCGCTCCTACCTCGCCAAGATCATTCCGTACCGCGGCTCCTGGGTGGAGTTCGAGTACGACCAGAAGGACGTGCTGAGCGTGCGCATTGACCGCAAGCGCAAGTTCCATGGCACGGTCTTCCTGCGCGCCCTGGGGCTGGAGTCGGACGAGTCGATCCTCCGCCAGTTCTACACCCCGGTCGGCCTCTCCT
>QHVW01000757.1 GCA_003223675.1 Acidobacteriota bacterium | reverse complement strand
CGTCTTCTGCGAGCTGGCCGGCAAGCACCTCGGAGTCAAGGATGACTCCAAGCTCTTCCCGGGGTGGACGGGCAAGCGGATCCCGCTGCTGAAGACCTAGCCGGATCGGTAGCCTCGCGCCGGGAAGCCCCTTCCGCCTTCGTCCGGGCCGGCTTTGCCTTGATTTGGGCAGCGGCTGCCCAAACGAAGGCCGGCGAAGCCCAAGCGGAGGCCGGGAAGGCCTGAGCCCAGGCCAGCTCGGCCTCGGCTTCGGCCAATCCGGCCCGCTCCAAGGCCACCGCCGCCTGCTTCCGGGCCCACCCGGCCCAGGCTCAGGCCGGGGGAGCCTGGGGTTGGGCGATGCCTGCCTTTCCGGGGCGGAGCGCTTCAGCGAGGAATTCCAGCACCCGGCGCTCATACTCCGCCCCCGCGAACCGGTCGAGGTCCACGTGGGCCGCGCCCGGCACCAGCCAGAGTTGCTTGGGATCGGGCGCCTTCGCGAAGAGCGCCTTGGTCTGCGCGGGCGTCGTGCGATCGTCGGCCGTTCCCGAGATGACGAATACGGGGCACCGCACCCGGGAGATGCGATCGATGGGACGCAAGGCGGAAGGGGAGATCCCCAGCCGCGGCTCGAGCTGCGCGAGCAGCAGGGGTGCGAGCGGCGGGCCGAGCGGTCCGAGATAGATGCGAAGCCGCTCCTGCGTTGCCTCCTCGACCGTGGGATAGACCGACTCCAGCACCAGCGCGTCGAGATCGAGAGGCGGATCGGCCAGGACCGTCGCGGCGCCGCCCAGGGAGCTCCCGATGGCCGCGACCGGCTGGCCTGGGAGCTCGCGGTGGACGAGGTCGAGAGCCGCCCTGGCGTCCCGGCTCTCCAGAGCGCCGAAGGTGATGTGCGCCCCCGGGCTCTCGCCGTGCGCCTGGAAATCGAACAGCAGCACCGAGTAGCCGTGATCCCGGAAGAGCCGCGCCCGCCGCACCATGCTCAGCCGGTTGGCGCGGACGCCGTGCATCAGAATCACCACGCCGCGCGACCCCGGCACCCGGCAGAGCCACCCCCGCAGCCGGCTTCCGGAGGCGCTCGGGATCTCGACGACCTCAGCCCGCAGATCTGGCGGCGGAGGTCCGATCACGGCCGGCTGAGGCGCGGCCAGGGCATGCCCGGCGTAGAGGAGGGCGCCCACACCGGCGAGGAGACCGCCAAGGAGAATCAGCGCGATCAGCCTCTGACGGCGCATCAGGCGAGGGCTACTTCTTCCCCGTCGAGTAATACACCGTCAACACCGCCCGCCGCCCCTCCCCTCCGGGACCGCTCTCGAAGGGCGCCAGGACGACCGTCCCCTGGGGGCTCCGGACCAGGACGGGATCGCCCGGCCAGCGGCCGATGTTGTTCGGACAGGCCTGGGCGGTAGGACAGTCGAGGCTGTCCTTGCCGTCCTGCACCTCGTAGCGATAGGCCGTGTAGCGCGCGCCGGCCGGCAGGGCGATGCGCAGGACGTGGCACCCCCCGGGCAGGTCTGCGGGGACGCTCCCTCCCTTCAGCTTCGTCGCGATGTCCCCGCCGCAGCCGTTTGCGCCGCCGGAGATGACCGGTGGGGCCGCGGCCGGCGGAACGGGCGCCGGAGTCGGCAGGACAGTCGGCTGGGGCGGCGGGGCCGGAGTGGGAGCCGGAGCCGGATTCGTGGGTGGAATCCTGGGCACCGGATGTGGCGGGGTCTTCGGCTCCTTCGGCTCGGGCGCGGGGGGCTCCGGCTTCGGCGGCGCGGGAGCGGGCTGGGCCTTGGGCTCAGGCGCCGGTGGCGTCGCGGGAACCACGGGCGCCGGACGCGGAGCCGGGGGAGCCGGCGGCGGTGCCGCGGCCCGCGCCGGAGCCGGACCCGGGGTGCCGCGCGAGAGCTTGACCCGCATCAGGCTCGTCCCCCCGCCAGGCACCCTGAACTGGGTGACCTCCACGATCTCGGGACGCCCCCCCTGGCGGACGTTGAGCTCCGCGATGTAGGTCATGAACCCTTCGTGGCTGACCTCCACATGCCAGGCGCCCTCGGCCAGGCCCGCCACGTTCGCCCGGCCCTTGGAATCCGTCTCCACCGCCGGTGGCCCATCCTTGGGATTGAGCGAGGTGTACTGGAGCAGGACATGGGCCCCCGCGAGGGCATGCCCGTGGTCATCCTCGGCCCGGACCTCCACCGCGGACGGTCCGCTCCAGAGTTGGGCGTGCGCCGCGGCGGGCGCGATCAGCAAC
Source organism: Acidobacteriota bacterium (assembly GCA_003223675.1). Lineage (GTDB taxonomy): Bacteria > Acidobacteriota > Thermoanaerobaculia > Multivoradales > UBA5704 > DATARR01. The sequence goes on along the minus strand of QHVW01000757.1, from coordinate 3,084 downwards.
CAGAGCCAGCAGAGCTTCCGCACGTCGAATTGCACGAGCCGCCCCTTTCTGTGAAGCGAGACAGTCTTCCCCGGTTCCCCTCAGGAATAATACCCGGTGGACCCTGAAACCTTCTCCTCCGACCTCCGTATCACCCTCTTGACGTTCAACGACCCAGGTAGTACTATCCTGGTAGTTGAAGCGGAGGAAGCGATATGGAAACAGCGGAGACATCGCACCACCTCGGGGATCTGCAGCTCGCCATCATGCGGGTGCTGTGGAGCCGCGGTGAGGCGACGGTGGCCGAGGTCCACGAGGCGCTCGAGGCGGAACGCGGGCTCGCCCTCACCACCATCGCCACCATGCTGACCAAGATGGAGAAGAAGGGGGTGGTGGAGCACCGGGCCGAAGGGCGCCGGTTCGTCTACCAGCCTCTGGTGAGCGAGGACCAGGTCCGGCACTCCATGGTGGCCGATCTGACCTCGCAGCTCTTCCGGGGCGACGTGACGGCCCTGGTCAATCATCTGTTGTCCGAGCACGAGATCGACGCGCGGGAGCTCGCCCAGCTCCGGGAGCTGATAGCGTCCAAGGGACGCAAGGAGGGACGCTGATGTTCACGGGATCTTTCGCCGGCCAGGCGGTCGCCTGGATGCTGACCTACCTCCTGCACAGCACCCTGCTGCTGGGCCTCGCCTGGCTCGCCTCGAAGCCGCTCTCGCGGTGGTCGGTGGCGGCCGAGGAGATGGTCTGGAAGCTCGCTCTGGTCGGGGCCCTCTTCACCGCGTAGAGGCGGGGCTCGTCCCCGCCCGGGTGGAGGCGAGCTCCATTCCTGCTATCCCATCCCATGCAGTGCGCGCAAAATCCGGGAGCCAGCCGTCCCTGCCGGCGGTCCCCGCCCGATCCCTCTCCTCGATCGCGACCCTGATCCTGGGCGCCTGGGCTCTGGGCGCCCTGGTCCTGCTGGCCGCGTTCGGGCGCTCGTACCTGCGCCTGGGCCGCCGCCTGCACGGCCGGCCGCGGGTCGTGGGCGGGGATCTCCACGCCCAGCTCCGCACGCTCGCCGCTCAGGCGGGGCTCGCGGATGCCGTCCGCCTCTCCTGCTCCTGCCGGGTGCCGGTGCCGCTGGCGATGGGCCTGCGGGAGCCCGAGATCTGCGTGCCGCCGCGCGCCCTCGTCGGCCTCACCGAGGAGCAGCAGGAAGGGATGCTCGCCCACGAGCTGGCCCACCTCGCGCGGCGCGATCCGTTCTGGCTCGTGCTCGGACAGGGTCTGGCCTGCGTCCTCTTCTTCCAGCCGCTCAACTGGGTGGCCCGCCGCCGCCTGCGGGAGATCTCCGAGATGCTGAGCGACGAGTGGGCGGTGGCCCGCACGGGCCGGCCGCTCTCGCTCGCCGGCTGCCTGGCCGAGGTCGCCGGCTGGTCGGTGGGCTCTCGGGCCCTGCCGGTGCCCAGCATGGCGGACCGTCCGTCGAGCCTCGGCCGGCGCATCCGCCGCCTGCTCGACGAGACCCGTCTGCCCGAGAGCCCGGCGCGCCGGGCCTGGCTGGCCGCCGCCATGGGGGTCCTGATCATCGCGATCGCCGCCGCGGCTCCGGCCGTCTCCGCCGCCCGTCCGGACGAGCCTCTCCAGCCCAAGAAGCCGGCCGCGCCCCACGTCGAGGTGGACGTCAACGACGCCACCGACGTGCCCACGGCCCACGCCGCCGCCGAGGAGGACCGGGACCACGGCCGCCACGACCACGCCCAGGCGATGAAGGACCGCGAGGCTGAGGACGAGGACGCCGAGCCCGTGGTCGACGCGGACGAGATCGGCGATCAGGTGAGCGCGTCGGTGGAGGAGGCGATGGCGGGGTTGGACGGCCAGCTCCAGGCCCTCTCCGAGCAGCACGAGCTCACCAAAGAGCAGCAGGAGAAGCTGTCGCGGGACATGGAGAAGATGAGCCGGGACCTCCAGAAGAACCTCAACCCCCGCCTGGAGGAGCTCACCCGCGAGCTGTCCGAGAAGGCGACGAAGATGGCGCCCTCCGCCGAGATGCAGCGGCTGGCCCAGGAGATGGCGAAGCTCGGCGAGCAGATGCGCCCCTCCGAAGAGGAGATGGCCAAGCTGCAGGCCCTGGTCGACCAGGAGGTGCGGAAGCACGGCTCCGACGGCAAGCTCACCGTCGAGGAGCGCGAGCGCATCCGTCACCAGGCCCGGGAGATGGCCGAGAAGATGAAGCCCACCGATGAGCAGCGGCACAAAATGGAGGAGCTCCGCGCCCAGATGGAGGCCGAGAGGGCCAAGATGGGCGAGGACTTCCGCGCCGCCAACCGCGAGGAGATGGAGAAGCTCCAGCGGGAGATCCACGAGGAGGTCGAGCGCGAGATGCGAGCGGTGCGCGACGAGATCCGCCGCTCGATGGACGAGCGGAAGGCCATCGACCGCCAGGAGCACAAAGACCGCAAGGAGCACCGCCACAAGGACAAGCCAGACCACGATAAGGATCACGACCACGACGGGGACGGCCGGAAGCAGGCCGGCTGCTGAGGCCTTCCTTTGTAGGGGCGGCCCTATGTGGCCGCCCTGGTGGGTGGGGGATTTGTCGGATCAGGATTCCCCCACCCAGGGCGGCCACATAGGGCCGCCCCTACAGATACCTCCTACTTCTTCGCCCGCACGCTCTTGAGCATGGCCACGAACGCGTCCCGCTGGGGAGCGAGCGTGGTGTCCGGGCCGGTGGCCTTGAAGAACCAGGGGCCGCCCGGGCCCTCGACCACCGCGCCGTAGAGCCGCGCGTTCGCCACCGCCGTCTTCGGACCCGGCCCCATCCCGGTGGGCTCCAGGGTCCCCTTGGCGTCGACCCAGGTGACCTTGTAGCCGTTGGTCTCGAAGGTCTCGGGCGTGGGCTTGCCCGCCCCCGAGACCTGCCCCACCCAGCGCTGGATGTTGGCGTCCACCGGCCCGCCGCCGCCCGGTCCGAAGAAGAACACCGCGAAGTCGCCGGGGCCGCCGGGGCCGGGGATGGACGCTTGGGTAAGCCGCATGCTCGACGTAACCTTCTGGCTCTGCCACCCCTTGGGGAGGTCGAAGTCGACCGCCCCCGCGGCCCCCGCCGCCTGCTGCGAA
>QHVW01000756.1 GCA_003223675.1 Acidobacteriota bacterium | reverse complement strand
GGCCCGGATGGTGCGGTCGGCGCAGAGGTCGAACCAGTGGTGGGTCCCCTGCGGCACCCGGATCATGTCCCCCTTCACCACCTCGATGCTGAACACCGGGCCGGCGTCGTCCTTGGGGTGGACGTGGAAGAGGCCCCGGCCGTGGACGATGAAGCGGACCTCGTCCTCGTCGTGCCAGTGCTCTTTGTTGAACTTGTTGAGCATCGTGTCGAGGTTGGGGGTCTCGGGCTTGATGTTGATCACGTCGGCGGTGACGTAGCCCCCCTCGGCCATCAGCTCCTGGATAGGCGCGTCGTAGGCGGCGAGGATCTCCGGGTCGGTGGCGTTCTCGGGGAGCTGGTCGGAGCCCTCGAAGCGGCGGTACCAGATGCCGAACGGCGCCAGGAAGGCGCTGATCTCCCCCGCGTCGGTCAGGGTCTGCTGGGTGTCGCGCAAGGTCACGGTCGCCATGGTTTCGTCTCCTTATCGATCGTGATTCTAACCGGTAAAGGGGTGGAACGCGGTGCGGCGCGCCACGCACTCGAACAGGAACTCGAAGATCTCGACGTGACGCTTCGCCTCCTCCAGCGACCGGCCCCAGGTGTAGAGCCCATGGCCGGCCAAGAGGAAGCCCCTAACATCAGAGTGCTTCGCGAGCAGCTCCGCGACCCCTTCCGCGAGCCGCGGGATGTCCTGCGAATTGGCGAAGATGGGGACGTGGACCTCCGCCTCGTGCGTGGTGACCCCGCTCAGGCCCTTGAGCATCTCGTAGCCGCGGAGGGTGAAGCCCCCCTTCTCCACGAAGTGCTCCGAGAGCAGGGTATTGGCCACGGAGTGGACGTGCAGCACCGAGGCGGCGGCGGTGGCGGCCACGATGCGGCAGTGCAGGGCGGTCTCCGCCGAGGGCCGGCCGGTCTCGCCGGGCACGGGCTCGGCGTCCTCCCCCACCAGCATGAGGTCCTTGGGCTCAAGCCGGCGCTTGTCGACGCCGGAGCGGGTGATGAGCAGGCGCATAGGGTCCTGGCTCAGGGCGAGGCTGAAGTTGCCCCCCGTGCCCTGGCACCACCCCTGGGCGCCCAGCTCCCCCACCACGCGGCAGAGGCTCTCGCGGTGTTGCTCGTCGGTCATGGATTGCCTCCTCCCGGCACGAGGGTCAGGCGGCCTTCGGCGTGGGCGCGCACGGCGGCCTCGCTGAATCGCATGGGGTAGTCCTCCACCGCCTCCCACCTGGGGATCTGGTCCTCCCGGTGGCGGTGCCAGAGCTGGCCGTTCTGCCCGGTGCTGTTGACCCAGGTCGACGCCTCCAGGTCGGAGAAGTCTACGATCATCCGCTGCGCGGACCCGAAGACCATGGCGAACGGCTTGGTGAAGTCGGTGGTGCCGGCGTCCACGGTGAAGGCGTTCCCCCACGCCGGCAGGGTGGTGCTGTTGAACAGGCGCTCCAGGGGGGCGATGCCGCTCTGCCCCAGGGGGGCGTGGACAAGGGTGACCGGGTGCACCTTGCCGTAGGTCCAGCCCGCGGGATCGTCGCCGTAGCGTTTGGCGAGCCAGGCCACGGCCTTGGTGAGGCTGCGGCGGACGATGTCGTCGCGGTGCTCGACGGCCGGGGTCCGCTTGTCGTCGAACAGCGGATCGTCCGGCCGGGCCATCAGATCGATGATGGGCGGCACCTGGCTCAGGGCCACGTTGCGGTACTCGGTCATCACCTCCGGGCCCAGCTCGTCGTCCAGGGTCTCGCCCAGGAGGTGCCAGTACCAGGCCTCGTAGACCGAGGCGCCGGCCGATACCGGCTCGTAGCGGAGGTCCCGGCGGCGGACCTCGTCGAGGGCCCTCTTCTCCTGGTCATTGGTCGGCTTCACGGCCAGCAGGTAGGGGCGCAGGGCCGCCGCGGGAGTGCCGGAGGTCTCGGCCTGGATGGCGCGCAGGCCCCCGGGGGTGAAGCGGTGCCCGGCGGCCAGGAGCTCGGTGATGCGCTGCGCCCGGTAGAGGTCGGCCATGTCGTAGGCGATGGAATAGGGGTAATCGTCTCCCACCACCTTGTTGTTGGCGGTGACGATGAAGCCGGACGGCGGATCGAGCGACTTCGGCATCTCCTCGTAGGGGATGAAGCCCTGCCACTCGGAGCGGCCGTCCCAGCCGGGGACCGGCACCAGCCCCTGGTGGCCGGCGGCGCGGATGGGGATGCGGCCGGTCGACTGGTAGGCGATGTGGCCGTCCACGTCCGCATAGACGAAGTTTACGCTCGGCGTCTCCCAGGCCTCCAGAGCCTGGTGGAAGGAGGGCCAGTCGGTGGCCCGGTTGAGGCCCGCCAGGGCGTCGATCAGGCGGGTGCCGCCGAAGGCCGGCCAGCGCAGGGCCGTGGGCGCGAAATCGCC
>QHVW01000755.1 GCA_003223675.1 Acidobacteriota bacterium | reverse complement strand
CGCCCCCCCAATGTAGAGACGCCCCGTGGGGCGTCTCCGAAGCGGCGATTTCGCCCCAGAAATCCCAAGGGGTGCGCGGTCGCCCCGGTGTCTTCAGATCGGACCGCCGCCACCTCGCGTCCGATCGGCCCTCTTCCTCTTGGATCGTCGGTGCCGCCGCTGAGACGCCCCACGGGGCGTCTCTACAGTGGGGGGCGCCCGCCGTGGAGACGGATAAGTTAACGCCTATTGGGGACAGGGGTGAGGTTCCGGGGCGGGGGAGTCTCTACTTCCCGCTCTTCACCCCTCCTTTCTCCCCCACCACCCCCAGATCCACCATCGCCCGGTCCGCCATCACCACGAACGGCCGCGGCTCGACGGTGAGCCCGCCCTTGCCGTCGTGGCGGACGATCTGGAGGGTCCCCATGCCGTAGCCCATGGGGCCGCGGCTGTAGTAGTGCGCGGCCAGACGGTAGGGCGCGGCGTCCCGGCTCTCCGGCGCCGGGATGGTGAAGCATTCGGGGCCGTAGCCGGTGGTCACGTCGGCGTAGAGCTCGCCGCCGGAGGGCAGGGTCTTCTGCTGATAGAAGGCGTGATCCTTGTGGCGGTCCCAGACGTGGAGGTCGACGTCGTTGGCGTCGGTCTCCCAGGTGAGGACGAAGCGCACGGAGGGCGCGGTCTCGAGGTGGGCCTCATGCGCGCGGAGGCGGTCGAGCACCTGCTCCCGCTTTCCCGGCTCGGCGCGCAGCCAGGCGGCTCCGACGAGCCCCAGATCCTCCCGCAGGACGCGGTCGACGCCGGCGAACCGGCCGCCCGGATAGCGCTGCTCGATGCCCGCTTCCAGGGCCGTGAAGGCCTCTTCGTAGCGGCCGGCGCGCAGCAGGGCCCAGGCGAGGAGGCGGTGGCCGGAGGGGTGGTCGGGCCGGTCGAGGACCGCCTTCTGATAGGTGTCGATCGCCAGGCCTAGGCCCTCCTGCCCCAGCCGTTCGAGGCGCTCGCCGGCCAGCCGCCGGAGATCGGCGCGGCTGGGGAAGAGGTCGATCAGCGAGCCGTAGGCACGGGCCGCCGCTCTCCGCTCGCCGGCCGCCTCCCAGGCCTCGCCCAGGGCCAGCAGGGCGAGGACGTCGCCCGGGGATTCGGCGCTCCAGGCTTCGGCGATCTCGCGGGCTTGGGGCCCGCGGCCGGCGGCCAGATGCGCTTTCACCTCGGCAAAGCGGCCGGTGTAGGCTGCGGCCTGGGCCTCCTTCTCTGCCTCCGCTTCGCGCTCCGGCTGGGGGCGGGCGGCCTGGGGGGGCGGCGGGGTAGGAGGAGTCGCCC
>QHVW01000754.1 GCA_003223675.1 Acidobacteriota bacterium | reverse complement strand
CGGGCTCTTCAGGGCTCTACTTCATATAATTTGGAGAACTTTTCATATGAAATGGAGGGGCTGGCAGGCTTCCGGGCGTAGTCTTCATATGAAAATCTCCGACACCTATATGAAGACCCGGACCGGAAGACTCTTTCAGAGGCTCGCCGACCTTTCGGGGCCGTCTCCAGAGCTTTCGTGGAGAGCCGCCAGCTCCTCCACCTGTCTCAGGACCGCTTCGCGGCGGGATCTCAGCTCGGCGGCGAGGCGTCTCCGCGTTCTGAGAAGAAGATAGGCCCTCGCTTCGTGCC
>QHVW01000753.1 GCA_003223675.1 Acidobacteriota bacterium | reverse complement strand
GCGGCGGCGATTGGGTCCTGCGCGTCCAGGGCGATCTCCGGCGCCGGGTCGAGCGGCTCCCCCACCTGCACCAGGGCGCGCGAGCGGAAGGTCTGCTTGGCGTCGAAGAGGAGGCCCACGGGGATGATCCGGGTGCCGATGCCGGGAAATCTCCGCTCCGCCTCCAGGACGATCCGCGCGGCGCCCGTCTTGAGCGGCTTGAGCGCGGGGTCGCTGTGGCTCGTCCCTTCGGGGAAGAGGGCGAGCGCGCCCCCCCGCGCCAGCAGCTCGTGGGAGCGGGAGAAGGTCTCGGCGTTCTTCGCGGGGTCCGCTCCCTCGTCCTGCCGGCGGTAGACGGGGATCGCGCCGGCGAGGTCGAGGAAGGGGCGGACCAGCGGGTTCTTCCACAGGGTGCTCTTGGCCAGGAACCGCGGTATCACCGGCAGGGGACCCATCAGCAGGATGGGGTCGATCAGGCCGTTGACGTGGTTCGCCACCAGGACCAGCGGCCGGTGGAGGGGGATGCGCTCCGCTCCCACGGCCTCGACCTCGCGGAAGAAGGCCTTGAGGACGAGGCGGGCCAGGGCCCGGAAGAGGCGGTCGGAGCCCCTCATCACCCCGGCCCTCTTCTCCCAGGCCTCCGCACGCCCTTCCGGGGAGAAGAGGGAGAAAGACCAAGAAGCAGGATCTTGAAAGCCCCCTCTGTTCTGAAAATAAGGAGGGGGGATGTAGGGGCGGCCCTATGTGGCCGCCCTGGGTGGGGGGGCTCGTATGGCCGGAGCAGGCCCCCCGCCCAGGGCGGCCACATAGGGCCGCCCCTACGGAATTTTCCCCCCTCTTGGGTACCGCTTGCGGCATGAGGGTCTCTCCCCGGCGGATGGGTGGCGGGCTGGGAGAGAGGGAGTTGAGGAAATGAGGGCCCCATGATCGTTTTTAAGGCTCTACCGCACCTCTTTCCTTGGGAGGGGTGCGTCAGTCAGGGTGCGGAGCTGGCGGGGGGTACGTTGCAGGATCTTGCCGGCTCCTGTCAATCAGCGCTTCAGCATGGAGGGGTGTGCTACCCTCCCTCGCGAGTCTTTGCAGCGCCGGGCTCGCTTGAACGGATCGGCGCCAGGAGAAAAACCGATGGCCATCAACAACCCTGTACCCCAGAAGAAGAGCACGCTGGATACCGCGGCGAACATCGCCATCATCATCGTCTGCGCGATCGCGGCCGTCGTGCTGATCCGCAACCAGTTCTTCCCGAAGCAGGCGGCGGGGCCGGGCAACATGCCGCAGATCGAGAAGGGCGAGAAGTACGCCCAACTCAAGGACGTCGTCCCCGCCGGCGCCAACCGCGCCCTGGTGGTCGCCGTCCAGCCGGGGTGCCACTTCTGCAACGACAGCATGCCTTTCTACAAGCGTCTTCTCGACGAGCGGAACCAGAAGGGCTCGGGGGTGAAGTTCGTCGCCGCCGTCCCCTCGGATGACGCCAAGCCCCAGGAGGCCCAGAAGTTCGCCGCCGTGGGCGCCCAGCCGGACAACATCGCGAAGGTCGACTTCGCGGCCATCAAGGTCCCCGGCACCCCCACCCTGGTGCTGGTGGACAACAACGGCAAGGTGCTCAACGTCTGGGTTGGCAAGCTCGACGACGGCGGTGAGAAGGAAGTTTTGAAGGTTCTGTAGGGGTTCCCTCTCCGTCGTACGTCTGAGATCTCCGGGGCGGCGTCGCCCGCCCCGGCCCCTCATCGCCCCGGCCCGGCGGCTTTCCCCCGCCCCGAAACCTCACCCCTGTCCCCTCTCCCATCGCCCTCCCACCGTCCGGGAGAGGGGACAGGGGTGAGGTTTCGGGGTGAGGGTTTGGCACCCCTTTTGCTGTATTCAAGCCCGAGGGCAATGACGCCTGTGTAGAAAAAAGGAGCACAACATGGAGATGGATTCCCTCAGGGAGCTCTACGTGGACGAGTTGAAGGACCTGTACAGCGCGGAGAAGCAGATCCTGCAGGCCCTGCCGAAGATGGTCAAGAAGGCGAGCAACGAGAAGCTCAAGGCAGCGTTCCAGGAGCATCTGGAGGTGACCCAGACGCACGTCGAGCGCCTGGATCGGGTCTTCGAGGAGATCGGCAAGTCCGCCCGCGGCAAGAAGTGCAAGGGCATGGAAGGACTGCTCGAAGAGGGCAAGGAGATGATGCAGGAGGACATGGACCCCGAGGTGATGGACGCCGCCCCACTCCCGGTGCCGGGGCCCGTGGACCGCCCGCGCCGGCCGGTTCGACTTGAGAGATCGCTGCGCAGCCGCTTGGCGCAGAGGGATCGTAACATGCGCTGAGGCGCCGCTGCCAACGGCGCAGGCGCAGTCTCTCACCCAGGGCGATGCCCTGGGCTAAGTCCAATACGGTTCACTTAGGCGAGCGTCGTCTTTTCCCGGAGCGTCCGCGTCCTCGCCCGCCCGGGATTGAAATCCCGGGCTACCTACGGACGCCCCTGCCCGGGGCTTCCAAGGAAGTCCCGGATGGGACGGCCGCCGGTAGCCCGGGATTTCAATCCCGGGCGGGCGAGGACGCTTAACTGAACAGCATTGGGCTTACCCCTGCCGGGGAGAGAGGGGGCTCAAGGTAAGCTGAGCTGACTTTCTCCCTCTTCTCCCCGGAAGGGTGGGCGGAGGGATGGGAGAAGAGGGCCGGGGTGATGAGGGCCCCGGCCCGCTTCCTGCAACCCGCCCGGCGGGAAGGCTGCCGCACCTGTGGTA
>QHVW01000375.1 GCA_003223675.1 Acidobacteriota bacterium | reverse complement strand
CTCGTCAGCAACGACAGCTACGTGGAGCCGTACTACACGGCGGCTCTCGACGCGGCGGGCATCGGCTACGACCTGTGGAGCCTCGCCTCCCTGGGAGACCCGAACAAGACAGATCTCTCGGCCTACCCCCGGGTCGTCTGGAACACCGGCCCCTACGGAGGCATCAACCCGAGCCAGGAGGCGGCGCTGGCGGATTACCTGCAAGGCGGCGGAGCGCTCTTCGTCCCCTCCCAGGATTATATCTATGACGAGGGCTTCACCCCGTTCATCGCCAACTACCTGGGGGTGGGCTCCTTCGGCCAGGACTACGGCTACTACACGGTCACCGGCCAGGGGGATGCGTTCGGCGGGCTGGGCCCGTACGACCTGGAATTCTTCTCGGCCAATTACAGCGACGTGCTCTCGCCGGCGGCGGGGGCGCAGTTGGCCTTCAGCAGCTCCTACGGCGACGCCGGGGTGAGCAAGATCGGTCCCAACTACCGCACGATCTTCCTCGGCTTCCCCTTTGAGGCCCTGCCCACGCCCGACGCCCGGCGCGACGTGATGAAGGCGGCCCTCGACTACCTGGCCACGGTGTTCGCGGACGTGCCGCCGAAGTACTGGGCCCGCAAGTGGATCGAGGCGGTCTTCCGGGCGGGCATCACGAACGGTTGCGCGCAGAATCCCCGGCAGTACTGTCCGGAGGACGTGGTGACCCGCGGCTCGATGGCTCCCATGCTCCTCCTCGCCAAGGAAGGGCCCAGCTACGTGCCACCCCCCTGCACGGTGAGCCCGTTCAGCGACGTTCCGGTGTCGAGCCCGCTCTGCCCGTGGATTCAGGAGCTGGTGAATCGCGGGGTGACCTCAGGCTGCGGCGGCGGCCAGTACTGCCCGAACAATCCGGTCACCCGTTCCCAGATGTCCGTGTTCCTGCTCTCGACGTGGCACGGGCCCGGCTACTCCCCGGCACCCTGCGCGACGTCGGCCTTCAACGACGTGGCGAGCTCCAGCCCCTTCTGTCCCTGGATTCAGGAGATGGCGGCCCGCGGGATCACCGCCGGCTGCGGCGGGGGGTCCTTCTGCACCGAAACCCCGAACACGCGGGCCCAACTCGCCGTGTTCCTGGCGACCACCTTCGGATTGCCCTTGCAGTGAGACGACTCGGAGCCGGCGCTCTACAGCGCCGGCTCCTTGGGCATCACCATCCAGAGGATGATGTAGGCGATCGTGCCGGGGAAACCCACCGAGGCGATGGACAGGACGACGTAGGCGATGCGGACCACCGTGGGGTCCCAGCCGAGCCATTCGGCGATGCCGCCGCAGACTCCGGCGATCATTTTGTGCTTGCGTGAGCGGTATAAGGGCATGGTCTCCTCCCCGGCCGGGCGCTCGGGCCCGGCCTTTCATTCACACTACGCGCCAGCGGCGGGGCGGTTTCGCGCCTAGCCGTCGTCGTCGTCGGCCTCGATGGCGATCTCCCGGCCGGCGCCGTGCCGGGCCGCCGCGATAGCGGCCGTGATCAGGCCGCAGACGACGCCGAAAATCACCAGGCCGAGCAGCGTCAGCCAGCCCGAGCTGCCCTGCGGGGCGAGCAGCCCGGCGAGCGGCGTCAGCAGATCGAACCGGGCCCCCTTCTTCATTGCCTCCAGCGTGCTCATCAGGGCGACGGTGAAGGCGCCGAAGACGAGCCCCACCCCACCGCCGAGGGTCCCACGCAGGGCGAGCTCGTGCGGCCGGAGTGGCAGGCTGATCTGCGGCGGCTTGACCCGGAATTCCGGCTCACGGGCGGTGAAGGGGACGAAGCGGGCGAGCAGGAGCAGCCCGGGGATGCCGGTCGGCAGCGTCCACCAGAAAAACGCTTCCCAGCCGATGGCATGGGCGAGGAAGCCGCAGATCGGTCCGGAGACGATGCGGGGGAGCCCGAAGAGGCTGGAGAAAAGCGCGTACTGGGTCGCCGAGAAGCGCTTCTGGGTCATCCGCATCAGCAGCACCAGGAAGGCGCCGCTGGCCAGCCCGCTCGCCACCACCTCGAGGCCGAAGGCGCCCCACATCATCGGGCGGTTGGGTCCCGGCTGGTGCGCGAGGAGGGCATAGCCGGCGTTGGCGAAGATCTGGATGAAGCCGAACACCCAGAGCGCGCGTCCTACCCCCAGCGGCTTGGTCAGCAGGCCGCCGAGGAACGTGGCGACGATGTTGCCGACCAGGCCGATCCCGGTCAGCACGTAGCCGCGGTCGAAATCGCTGTACCCCTTGTCGATCAGGAACGGGCGCTGCAGCGCCTGAACGAGATTGTCCGCCAGCTTGTAGAGGAGGACGAAGGCGAGGATTTCGAGCGCCCGGTGACGGGAGAGGAAGCCGAGGAACGGATACCAGACCGCCTCCTTCAGGGTCCGCGGGGCGACCACCGCGTCGCGCGGGTCCGGAGCCTTGTAGAGCACGACGAGCATCGGCAGGTAGAGGCAGGCCAGCAGGAGGTTGACCGCCGGCCAGCCGTAGCGCCCCGCGAGGCCGATCGAGATCCCGCCCGCCAGGTAGTAGCCGAGACGCCAGAGCGCGTTGCGGGCGCCGGCCGCCACCGCCTGCTCGTCGGGACGCAGGACGTCGACCGCGTAGGCGTCGATCGCGATGTCCTGGGTGGCACCCGCGAAGGCGAGCACCAGAGCGACGGCGCCGACCGCCCACGGGGCGGGATGGTTGCCGAGGCCGGCGAGGAGCAGGACGCCGCCGAAGAGGACGATCTGGGCGATGGCGGCCCAGCCGCGCCGGCGGCCGAGGGGCGGCACGAAGCGATCCATCAGTGGCGACCAGAGAAACTTGAAGCTCCATGGCGCTTGCGCCAGCGTGAACAGGCCGACGACCCGGATGTCGACCCCGGACTTGTGCATCCAGTCCGGGATGGCGATCCAGATCAGCCCCAGCGGCATGCCGGAGGCGAACGACATCAGCGTCACCGACGCCGTCCGCCAGGAGGTGAACGCCGCCTTGAGGCTCTGGAAGGTACCGGGTTTCTTCTGTGGAATCGCTGGGTTGCTCAAACGGAAAAACTCCCCCTGGGTCGCCGTGAAGGATTCGGCGGGGAGCTTACGCCGGCCCCGCCCGGGCATCAATGCCCGAGCTACGAATGGCGCCGGGTGAACCCGGCTGGAGGAGCCCCCTTCAGGGGGCGTTGTTCTTAGCTCGGCGATTTATCGCCGGGTGGAAGGCGGAAGGCCCATACGGCGGAACGGCTCGACCCTTCCGGGGATCGGTCTCGCGGCCGGCCAGGGTGCGATTCCCCATCCTCTCATCCCACTGTCCGGGCGAGCCCCGCGATCGCGCATTCCGCCTCGATCGCCATCCTGATCCGCTTTGGGAGGAGATTCGCCATGGCCGACACGCCGTATTCCGAGATCCGCTACAACCAGGTCCGCCAGAAGTCGTCGCACAACTCGTTTCAGCGCGAGGAGGGGATCTACGACCAGATGCTCTACTGGCGCCTGCGCTCGCTCGAATTCGACCTCCACAACGGCAAGGGGTTGAGCCCGAGCCTGACGGGCAACTGGTACATCTACCACACGTACACGGTCGACGAGGAGACGTCGGTGGACAAGCTCTCGGACCTGATGACGATCCTCCAGGGGCTCGACCGCGCCGTGCCGGAGCATGAGATCACCACGATCTTCCTCGATCTCAAGGACGATTTCGACGACACCCACACCCCCGAGCAGCTCGACACCCTGCTGCTCAACTCCCTCGGCTCCGGCAAGATCCTGAAGCCGGCCGACGTGGCGCCGACGAACGACCTCCAGGCGGGGGTCGCGTCGGGGTGGCCGCACCTGCAGAGCCTGCGCGGCAAGTTCGTGTTCGTCCTCACCGGCGGCAGCCTCAGCGACGAGAACAGCAAGTTGAATTATTACGTGGCGGACGGCGACGACGCCCGGGCGCGGACCTGCTTCATCGCGCCCAAGATCGCGACCAAGGAGGACATCACGGCCCACAGCTACGTGATCTTCTTCAACCTGGAGACGGATCAGGCGAGCACGCTCGCCCCCGAGATCTTCAGCGCCGGATTCGTCAGCCGGGCCTATGTGGCGAACAGCGAGACGGTGTTCGACGACATGAAGGCGGACCAGGTCCACCACATCGCCACGGACAAGGTCAATTCGGCGGTCGATCTCTGGTCGCGCACCGACAACGCGAAGGGGTGGCCGTTCGAGGGGATCGAGATCACCGTGTCGGAGAGCCAGACGGAGCCCGGCGTGGTCTACGGCGTGGCGGCGGCTTCCGAGGATCTGTGGGGGGATGAGGACAGCTTCTATTTCTTCTATGGGAACGGCGGCACGGCCGACCGCACCTGGATCACGTTCATCTCCAGCCCCGACTCCCACGTGGAGGACTACGCCAAGGGCTCGCTGATGGCCCGCGTCTCGACCGACTCCGACTCCGCCTACTTCGCCGTGGTGCGCCCGGGCCAGGATCACGGCCTGCGGATCCAGTACCGGCCGAAGGCGGGGGACAAGACCAAGGAGCTCGAGGAGCCGGTGGCGACCGAGCACACGGTGGCGAACGACACCCTGGGCTTCGCCAAGATCTCGATCTCGAAAAGCGGCAAGTACGCGGAAGGGTGGGGCTCGGTCGACGGCGCGAGTTGGGTCTTCCTGGGCAGCTACTCGTTCTCCGATCCGCTCCAGTTGCAGGGCTTCGGCACCAGCTCCCACGACAAGGACGAAAAGGTGAAGTTCCTCTTCTTCCAGGTCCAGCAGCCCTTCGCCCCCTCCTCGCGCACGGCGATCGGCGACGACGTGTCGGAGACGGAGGCGTTCCAGGGGATTTATCCGTGACCGCCTTCCGACCCCTCACCCCTCCGCCCGCGCCACCTCCGTGTACAGCGCCACCATGTTGTCGAGCAGGGCGCTCCACCCCTGGGTGACGGAGTCGCGGTAGGTCTCGCTGGGGAGGCGCTCGTGCTTGAGGATCAGCTCGGTGAGGCCGGGGCCGAGCTCCCGGAGCTCCACGGTCAGCAGGGTCTCCTTCCCGATGAAGTCGGGGATGGGGCCCTGGTAGATCCAGGTCTGGACGAGCCGCCGGCCGGGCTCCAGCTCCTGGTAGATGCCGGTCGTCACGTGCACCTGGCCGTCGGGGGTCTTCGTCTCCAGCCGGTACTCGCCGCCGATCCGCGCGTCCACCTGGGCGACGGTGGTGCCGCCGCCGGGGAACGACATCCAGCGGTGGATCAGGGCGGGATCGATCCAGGCCTTGAAGACCTCCTGGGCCGGGGCCTGGAGGGTGCGGACGAGGGTAAGGGAAAGCTCGGGGGTCTGCATCGCTCATTCCTCCTTGTCGAATGGGGTGAACAGGGCTGCGAGAGCGTCGAGGCGCTCGTTCCAGAAGCGCTCGTAGAAGCGGAGCCAGTCGTGGGCCTCGGCCAGGGGCCCGGCCCGGAGGGGCGGCGCTCCCCTACCCGTGCCCCAGCACCGGATGCGGCTTGTACGGCTCCTCCAGCTCCTTCCGTTCCTCCTCGCCGAGCTCGATCTTCAGCGCCGCGACGGCGTCTTCCAGGTGCTCCATGCGGGTGGCGCCGACGATGGGGGCGGTGACTCCGGGCTGGTGGAGGAGCCAGGCGAGAGCGACCTGGGCGGGCTTGACCCCTTTGCGCTTCGCCACCTCCGCCACGCGGTCGGCGACGTCCCAGTCTCCGGGATCGCGGTAGAGGCGGTGGGAGTAGTCGTCCTCGCGGGCGCGGATGGTAGCCCCCTCGTCGCCGCGCGGACGGTTGCCGGCCAGGAAACCCCGCGCGAGCGGGCTCCAGGGGATGACGCCGATCCCCTCCTCGCGGCAGAGGGGCATCATCTCGCGCTCCTCCTCGCGGTAGACGAGGTTGTAGTGGTTCTGCATGGAGGAGAAGCGGGTCCAGCCGTGGGCGTCGGCCAGGTAGAGGGCCTTGGCGAATTGCCAGGCGTACATGCTGGAGGCGCCGATGTAGCGCGCCTTGCCGGACCGCACCACGTCGTTGAGCGCCTCCAGGGTCTCCTCGATGGGGGTCTCGGGGTCCCAGCGGTGGATCTGGTAGAGGTCGACGTAGTCGGTCCTCAGCCGCTTCAGGGAGCCGTCGATGGAGGCGAGGACGTGCTTGCGCGAGAGCCCCCGGCCGTTCGGCCCCTTGCCGGTGGGGAAGTAGACCTTGGTGGCGATCACCACCTCGTCGCGCTGCGCGAAGTCGCGGAGGGCGCGGCCGGTGACCTCCTCGCTGGCGCCGTTCGAGTACATGTCGGCGGTGTCGAAGAAGTTGATCCCCATCTCCAGCGCCCGCTGGTAGAAGGGCCGGCTGGTCGCCTCGTCGAGCATCCACTTGCGCCACTCCGGAGTGCCGTAGCTCATGCATCCCAGGCAGATGCGGGAGACTTTGAGGCCGGTTTTGCCGAGTCGGACGAATTGCATGGAAGGGGATGGTAGCAGCACAGCCCCCCTGGGACCGCCGGCGTCCCCAGGGGGGGTGCGGTCCTACTTCCCTGTCTGGTCGTCGATCGTGGCGTCGGGGGCGTTCTTCTTCACCGACTCGATGCCGTTCTCCATGGCGGGGGTGGAGGAATACATCTCGCTCTGGCCGACCACCTGGCCGTTGGAGGCCTTGAGGACGAAATAGGGCTCGCCGTTCTTGGCGGTCTTACGCTCGTACCGCTCTTCGATGGGGGCGTTGCGTTTCACCGACTCGACGCCGTTCAGGGCGCCCCGCTTCTCGGTGTAGAGCTCACTGGTCAGGATCACCTGGCCGTTGCTCGCCTTGAGGTTGAACCGGAATTGCCCGTTGCTCGCCGTCTTCAGCTCAAACTTGCCAGCCATCCTCGCTCTCCTTTCGACCGGGCGGTCTCCGGGTGGAGCCCGGGGTTGCGCCGGCGGAGTTTTCGTTCCAGAAACGCTGAAGGAATGGTACTCCAAGTCGGGTGGTGAGGGGGGTGTGGGGGTCCCGGTCGTCTCTCCAGATGTCCCCCCTGCTATGATCCCCATGGTAAAAATTCACTCCATGCTGCGCCTGCGCTACATCGCCAACGGTGAGGACCGCGTCGTCCCTCTCGCCGGCGGGAGGACCCGTCTGGGGCGGGGGAGCGACAACGACGTGATCCTCTCGGACGTCTCCGTCTCCCGCTACCACGCCGAGATCCTGCGCGAGGGGAGCGGCTGGCTCGTCCACGATCTGAAGAGCACCAACGGCGTCGAGGTCAATCGCGTGCCGGTGGAGAAGGCGCCGCTGCGTGCGGGCGACCTGCTGACCATCGGCTCCTTCGAGCTGCGGCTGGAAGAGGAGGAGGCGCGGCCGCCGCGGCCGGCGCCGGCCGCGTCCGAGGGGCTCGACGGCACCCTCTCCGGCTTCGGCAACGCCACCATCATCCGCCCGCTGGCCGAATTCGCCGCCGCCTACGGGCTGAAGGAGGGGGTGGGCCCGGCGCCCGTGGTCCAGGAGACGGAGGAGCAGGCCTACGTCCACCGGATGTTCGGCTTTCTCACCCGCCTGGCGCGCATGCTCACCATGGCCGATTCGGTGGACGACGTGCTCTCGCGGGTGCTCGACCTGGCTTTCGAGGCCTTCCCGGTGGACCGCGGGTTCATCCTCCTCTCGGACGACGCGGGCGAGCTGGTCTGCGAGCTGGCGCGGATCAAGAACACGTCGCATCTCCATCCCACGGGCGAGGTGCCGGTCTCGCGCACCATGCTCCAGGCGGTGATCGACGAGCGGGTGGCGCTGGTCACCTTCGACGCCCAGGCGGACCAGCGGCTGTCGGGCGGGGAGTCGATCCGCCTGCACCAGATCCGCTCGGCCATGTGCGCGCCGCTCTGGTCGGGCGAGCGGATCATGGGGGTGATCCAGGTCGATTCCCCCTT